>JBBQTL010000084.1:0-20582 GCA_038213285.1 Chitinophagales bacterium | reverse complement strand
TTTTACCATCAGGTAAGCAAACTCTGCCTGAACAGAAAAGTCGGTTGGGATGAGAATTTTTAAACTATCCATATTATTCTGTTGTTTTTATTTCACAAATTGATTTACTGCTTCCCAGGTTCCCCCATTGGTAACATTGGTGATGCCTTGCTGCTCTAAAATTGTTTTAGCTTGTCCGCTTCTGTTGCCACTGCGGCAGAATACGATAATGTTTTTTTTATTTTTAAACTTTTCAAGTTCCATCGTCACTTTGTCAAGTGGAATATTTACCGAACCCTTTACATGGCCCTCGGCAAATTCGCCGGGGGTACGTACATCTACCAAAAGAGCGCCGTCATCTATAATGTTTTTCAGGTCGGCAGTGGCTCCACCACCAAACAGGTTTGAAAAAAGTCCCATAGTATTTATTTGTTTATATGTTGTTTAATAATATTGATTAGTCCAGCTTTTGGAACTACACCACTTTGCCTCCATAATGGTTTTCCATTTTTAAATAGAATAAGTGTTGGTACTCCCTGCACCTGGTATTGGTTTGCTGCTTCCGGGCTTTTGTCAACATCTACCTTTATGATCGTAGCAGTATCGCCAATTTCTTTCTTAACCTCTTTAAGAATTGGAGCCATCATTTTGCAGGGGCCACACCACTCTGCAAAAAAATCTACCAGTACGGTTTTGTCAGAGTTTATCATTTCATCAAATGTCATCGTAATAAATTTTATTCTTTTACTGTTTTATCCTCTTTTTTAAATATGCCTAAAAGCAAAGCCCCCAGCATTGCTCCATATAATGTACTGTTTACAGGTTTTGAAGTAATCATACAAGTGCCGCTTGTGCAAGCAACAAACTTCCAGTAGAAATAACCAGCAATAGCACCCAGTATTGCACCAACGAAATAAAGCTTGTTGTTATTAGACCACTTCTTCATAACGAATGTCTTTTGAAGTTTCAGAAGTTTTTTTTGCTGACGTATTGGGAGTGTTGCATCCACCTATACCGCAACAACCCACATTAAAAACTGCCATACCGGTAAACAATAATCCTGCAATCGCAAACAGCACATCTCTGGCCACTAAAGCCTGCACCAGTATAGCAATGCCTATACCCAAACGCAGGAACCTGAAAAAACTCCAATTTGATAAGATAGACTGTTTCATAATTAATTATTTATTTGTTGCTCATATTACCCACTGCACAGCTTACAAACGATTTTGCCTTGCTCAACAGGCTGTTGTTTCCTTTTTCGGGATAACCCAGTGATGACAGTTGGCTAACCATACGCTCTTTCTCAATTGCAATTCCTGTTACACATACTTTATCTTCTTCTATATAAATTTCAACGGCTGTTACGCCTTTGTTTTTCAACAGGGCGGTTTTAATGTTGTTCATACAGCCGCCGCACTTAATGTTTTCTACGAATATTTGATGGGTTGTCATTGTATGTTTTGTTGAAGCAAAAGTAGTTTGTACCAAAGGGCTTTTTGGTAACAAAGGTTACATACAAAAAAGCATCCGCCGTTTGGCGGATGCTTTTAAAGCGGATTGCCTGACTTTATCACTAAAGTGATGTAATTTTTATTCATTCATCCTCCCAATCCTGTTTAAAATTGCCAATATGCACCTTATTATTTTTAAGCCTCTTTTTCTGCCGGTAAAAATTTAACAAGCCAATAATAAGAATTGCTGCGGCTATTATCCAAAATGCAATTTCTATCGCCAGGCCATAACTTATTTTCAACAGGCTGTTCCCCGTCATTCCGGCAATGGCGAAATATAAGGCCGTTCTAATAAATGCAAGCAGGGTTCTGTCAATAGCCATATCCGTTCTTTCAACGGCAAGGCGTTCCCTTAAAATGAGGTCTTTGTTTATGTTATTTTGTGTTTGTTTATCCATACAGTTAAATTCCTTTAGTAAGCAGGAATGATTTCGCAATCAGCATCCCGCCACCATTTTTTTAATGTGCAGCACATGCGAAAGTGTGCAACAACTCCAGCGGCGGCAGTGATACCTGCTATAATCAACAAGGCGCTCATCAACCCAAAAGCATCCGCCAATACACCTGCCAGCAAAGCACCGATTACATAACCACTATCCCGCCAAAAACGAAAAATGCTTAGAGTTTCTGCCCTTTGTGATGGATGTGTGTTTTCTGCCACTACAGTTAAAAAATTAGGATAAACCAATGCCGTACCCAACCCTAACAATACTGATGAAATTATTAATACCGGTAATGCTGCTGATAACGCCAACAAAGTAATAGCAGCAGCCTGTAGTAACATTCCAATTGTAATTATTTGTTTTTTACAATAGCGATCACCCATTTTGCCGGTAAACAATTGCGATATGCCCCATACTACCGGATAAATGCCCGCAACAATACCAATCTGGTAAATACTAAAACCCCGTTGTATTAGCAGTATCGGCAATAAACCCCAAACTACTCCATCATTCATATTATTTACCAGGCCATTTAATGTAACACTGCTTATATTTTTATGTTTCCAGGTTGTATCTTTCCATACATTTTTAAGTAATGCAATGTTGCTGGTACTGCTTTCTGCATGAACAAAATGGGTAGTATCTTTTACCAAAAATACCGACATCATTAAACCCAACGCTGCAAAAGCCAAACCGGGAATGAACGGAAAAAATGCAAAGCCATAACGGGCTGCAATACTGCTTGCGAGGTAAGAGGCCAAACCAACAGAAAGATAACCGGCAAACTCGTTAATGCCCATTGCCAGGCCCCGGTTTTTATTGCCTACCAAATCAATCTTCATAATTACAGTACTGCTCCATGCAAGGCCCTGGTTAATACCAAGCAGTATATTTGCAAACAGTATCCAATTCCAGTTAGGTGCATACATCAATAAAAGAGGTACTGGCAATGCAAATAGCCAACCTGTTATTAAAATGGTTTTACGGTTATATTTTTTTGTAAGTTTTGCAACACTATAATTGCTGATGGCTTTGCTGATACCAAATGCTGCTACAAATGAGAGTACAGCCGTATTGGCATCTATGCCAAATACACCCTTTGCCAGACCGGGAATAACTGCTCTTTCCAAACCCACCATACCACCCACAAATGCGTTTACCAAAACCAGTAAACCAAATTGATATTTGTTTTGTGTCAATCCCTGCATAAGATATAAAGGTAGCTAATAGCTTGTGGATGGATTGTAACATTGGTTACAAAAAAAAGTAGCTAATGCTACTCTTTACATAATTTACCTCTTTTCATAATGGCCATTTAAAAATATTGTAAAAACTTTTTCATATCAGTAAGCCCCTGCTTCCTCCAAACTGGTTTACTATTCTTGTAAAAGATAAACATAGGAAAGCCATCAATACTGAGCTCTTTACAAATCAGCACTGGTTAAGTTTGGGTGGAACATAAATAACTTTTGTATTCACCACAATAAAATTTATTTACTGCACCTTGCAATTGCTATATAATTATGTAAACAAGCCGCACTTAACCAGTGTATAACTCTATGCCGATTTATGAAACTACCGGTTCTCCTTCATTCGCCCACTCATTCAAACCGCCGGAAAAATTCACTACATTTTTGTAACCATTCTTAGCCAGGATAGAGTAAGCAATGGCAGCCCGGTCGCCGCTCTGGCAATGGATAACTACTTTTTTATCCTTGCTTACTTTATCCAGGTTTTGTGGCAATGTTCCTACAAATACATTTTCTGCTTTGGCAATATGCCCGGTATTGTATTCAGCTTCACCCCTTAAATCAATCAGTTGAATACCATTTTTATTGATTAGTTCTTTTGCCTCCTCTAAAGTAATGTTGTTTGCTTTTTCTAATGTACCACCGGTATCTGTCCATACCGAAGTAGAGGGAATATATCCATAAACATTATCCAATCCAATACGCATAAGTTTTCTGGTAAGGTCATCTAACTGGCTTTCATCAGCCAATAGCATAAATGGTTCATCATATTTTAAAAACCATCCTGCCCAGGTAGCAAAAGCATTATTGCCTTGTATGTTGTAGCTGCCGGGTATAAAACCTGCTGCAAAATCGACTTTGTTTCTTCCATCAATCAACTTTATGCCCTTTGCTATTGCATCTTTCAATTCTGTTGTCGAAAGTAATTTTTGTTTAGGTACTTCGGTCAGCAATGGCCGATCCACCTTATTCAGTTTTTTCATCATAGCAAAATATTTGGGTGGCTCGGGCTGATCTTCCAACAAGTATTTTACAAAACCTGGTTTATCATTTGCAAACTGCAATGCCCAGTTTCTAATTTTTTCGTAACCCACTGTTGTACTGGGTACAGCTCCCAGGGATTTACCACAGGCAGAGCCGGCGCCATGACCAGGCCACACCTGAATATAATCGGGTAATTCTGCAAATTTTTGAATAGAATTATACATCTGCAATGCACCTGCATCTGCAGTGCCAACTATACCTGCTGCTTTTTCCAGTAAATCGGGGCGGCCAATATCGCCTACAAAAACAAAGTCGCCTGTAAATAACATCACTGGTTTTGCAGAAGCAGGATTATCTGTTAACAAAAAACTGATGCTTTCAGGTGTGTGGCCGGGTGTATGCAACACATCAAAACTAAGATTGCCCATTTTAATTTTATCACCATCTTTTAATCCATGATGAGGAAATTGATACTCCCATCCTTCGCCGCCTTCGTCAGACAGGTACATTTCTGCTCCGGTAAGTTTTGCCAGTTCTCTTGAACCTGCAAGGAAATCGGCGTGGATATGTGTTTCAAAAATATGGGTGATTTTCATGTTGTTTGCCTTTGCAATTTCAATATAGGTATCCACATCCCTTTTGGGGTCTATTACCGCTGCTACGCCTGCTTTTTGGCAACCAATGAAATAACTTGCCTGGGCAAGGCTTTTGTCGTAAACGTGTTGGAAAAACATAATTATCTTTTTTTTAGTTTTTTATTATTTATTTATAAAGCAAATATGGCAAGTCTTTTTGCTACGGATGGTAACATTGGTTACATTTCAGTATCATAAGTAATTACAAAAAGTTAAAATCAGTTACCGCTACGGAAAAGCTAAGACACACTATAGTTATGTTTGATTAATTGTATTTCATATTAATGTCCGCCACTGGTTGGGAAGAATATTTCTTTAATAATGATATAAATGCCCATTACTAAAACAAACCAGCCAAAGGCTTTTTTCAATTTATCGCCAGAAATTTTTTTAGAAAGGAATATGCCGATAAAGATACCCACCACAGAAAAACCAGTAAAGCTTCCCAGCAGTTTCCAATCTATAATTTGGCTGCCCTGCAAATCGCCAATAAAACCTATTAATGATTTGGCAGCAATAATAAATAAAGATGTACCAACTGCCAGTTTCATAGGCATTTTTGCCAAAAGCACAAGGGCCGGTATAATTAAAAATCCACCACCAGCACCTACTAAGCCGGTAAGTAACCCAACAACCGAACCCTCTAATAAAATCATAGGGTAATTATATTTCATGGGAGCATTTTCATCGGTTGTTTCTTTGTTTTTGCCGTTCCTAATCATGCTGATAGATGCCAGTATCATTACTATAGCAAAAAGCAGCATGATAGCAATTGGTTTTGTTATAACTAAAGAACCTATTGAGAATAATTCTTTTGGTATTAAAGGTACCAGCCACATACGGGTGGCATACACGGCCGCAATAGAAGGGATACCAAAAATGAGTACTGTTTTAAAGTCCACCTTTTTTTGTATGGCACTTTGCACACCACCTACCAACGCAGTAGAGCCTACAATAAATAAGGAGTAGGCTGTTGCCAGCACGGGGTTTACACTCATTACATACACCAAAACTGGCACGGTTAAAATAGACCCGCCACTACCAATTAAACCTAACGAAACACCAACGATTGCCGCTAATAAATAACCAACTATCTCCATAGTATATTTGTTTTAAGTGGTTGCAAAGATGTTATAAGCAAAAAGGAAAGATGGTAACAAAGGTTACATTGAAGGACTGGGGGATAATTATATGTGACTATAAAACAGCGCCACTAAAAATCATGTTCCGAAAAATTGTAATTCAAGCTATTGCAAGTTCTGTTTTTATTAACGTTTTTCTTCTTCTCGAACTATTCCAACATTAACAACTGGCAACCCATTAAAAAAATAAAATACACATGCAAGATAGCTCTGGGAAAACGGAGCATCCAAAAGACTATGGCAATAAACCCACCGCACAAAACCTTAGTTTCTTTTTTACTGCACAAACCCAAACCGCTTTGATTTGCATACCCTAAAAAAGTAATTGTGGCAAAGCCCATTATCAGGGAAGCCATAACAAAGCATAAAGCTAACTGATGTTATAAAAAACTCTTTTTGTGGGATCACCTTGTAAGTATGCTTTACAGCGTGTACCCTCATTGTACCTCTTTGCGCGAATTGAAGCATGGGCTTGAAATATGCCAGGGCAAACTCAATCATTTAAACGTTGACCGGGTGCCGCCCCGAAGCACGTTGAGCGATGGCAATATGAACCGGCCTTTAAAAGTATTTGGCACCATTATCAAAAATTATATGCCTCTTATAAGACATACTATCTCGGACACCCGAATGAAAAACGAAGCCATAAAGGGGTTGTATATTCTGGATAGCAGTACATTATCCTTGTTTAAGGCCATATTAGAGCCCGCAGGCCGCAAACGAAAAGATGGTAAAAGCAAAGGGGGAATGATAGTGCATACCCTTTTAAATGCAGATACTAACATGGCTTCCTTCAAAACATATACCGCATCGGCTTTGCACACCAGCAGTTTTACAAATACATAAAAGATCTGCCCGATCACTCTATCATTGCTTTTGATAAAGCCTATATTAACTACAAGCAGTTTGATGCATTTACAGCAAGGGATATTTACTATGTTACCCGCCAAAAAGACAATGCAGATTATATATAAATACATGAGTTTGATTTAGCTGAGACTGCACCACATATTTTAAAAGAAGAAAGAATAGAAGTAACCTCCACAGTGGATAAGGTGATCAACCATTCGTCAGGTTGCATATCATGAATTATTTTGCACTCTCAGTTATTATTGAGACCTGTAAACAAAAAAGGAAGAGGTCAAAAAAGGCAGATAGCACCAGCCCTCCCCCTAAAAAAATGACACCCCCTGCTTTACAAATGCAAATGAAAATATAGCAGCAGCCTAACTTAAACAATAAAAAATGATTTTTCTTTACATTTGTTGGACACCAATATTTTATGCTTTTAAAGTAGAGCAACAATGGAAAGATGTTTCCCCCAATGCAAACAACATCAACCTCACCGAGCATTTTAAAAACTTATCACTTACCGTTTTTAAAATGATACTCTTTCTGCAAAGGGAAGAAACCATAATGGAGATAACTGCTTTACAGTGGCAACAACTTAATCAATCCTGCAAAACCTGGTTCAATACCAAACAAAGTATGCAGGATATTGAAAAAAGAGAGAAGGTAGAAACCATTACTTTGAATGCACTCAAAGATGCCGGCGCCGCACCTGATATGCAGTTGGTATATGGTTTTGTGCCTAAAGATGGCACACTTGAAAAAATGATTGACCGTAAGGCCAGGGTTCTGGCTGCCCGTATTGTACTGCTTACTTCAAATACCATTGATGCTGGAAGACCAGGGCAATTCCGATACACGGATAAAGAAAGCCATTGACGAAGAAGCGGCCGCATTTAAAAATGAATTACCTAAAATATTATGGGACTGATCCTCGATTACGACAACGGGCAAACCCCGCTCGACGAAGATGAAAAAGAAGAGTTGCTGATTGAAACCTTATCCAACCGGGGTGAGCTGGACGAATTTGAACAAAAGAATATTGAAAAAACCGTGGAGTGGGAACCTGCAACGGAAAATTAAGCAGGAGATTGGTCTGAGTGTGGTAATGATTCCTACCTTGTAGTAAATCTAACACGGCGTTTTTGAAAAGTGATGCAAATTTAAAATTGTGGTACATCGGTTAGCATAAGCATTTGAATATTTGCATTCTGATTCCTGTTTATTAAGAGGAATTGGGCAATAGATTTATAGTATATTTAAATATCCAAAAAAGTATAAAATGAAAATAGCAGTATGCGGAAAAGGCGGTGTTGGCAAAACTACCCTTAGCGGTTTATTATGCAGGGTTATGGGTAAATCGGGATTGCCTGTGCTGGCTATTGATGGAGACCCTAACCCAAACCTTGGGCATATATTGGGCATTAAAAACTCTGATGCTGAAACGCCGCAGCTAACCACCAAACTGATGGATATAGTAGAAGAAATGGGCGGCAGGAAATATACCAAGCTCAATACTCCTCTGGCAGAAATAATAGAAACGTATGGATTGAAATCTGCTGACAATGTAACCCTGCTTGCAGTGGGTCAGCCCGACCATGCAGGTACAGGTTGCATGTGTGGATTGCATGTGACTGTAAGAGAAATTATTCATGCTGCTTTGGAAGATAGTGAACAGGTTACGGTGCTTGATCTGGAGGCTTCACTGGAACAAATGAAAAGGGGTACGTCAAAATATGTGGATATACTTTTGTGTGTGATAGAACCCTATTACCGATCAATGGAAGCAGCAACACGTTTTTTTAGATTGGGACAGGAATTAGGTATTAAAAAAATTGTAGCTGTTGCCAATAAAGTTAAGAACAGCGAAGATGAAAAAGCAGTGCAGGAATTTTGCGCCCGGGCAGGCTTGACGGTTGAAGCGGTTATTCCTTATGACCCTATTCTTTTTTCTGCCGACCAGAAAGGTACTTTGGATTTCGATGATATAAATGAATCACCTGCACTCATGGCCATTAAAGAGTTGGCTGATAAAATAACTGCCGGATTGAAAGTTTAGCTGTTTAATGAAATTTAAGTAAAGAGGGTTTCACCTTTTGTTGCTTTGATATTTATATAGATGAAGTGTTTTCTTTTTTCATTACAGTTTCAATCCACTCCTTTACTTTTTTAAAAGCAACCGGCATAGCTGCCTGCACTGCGGCACTTACACCAATTCCTATTTCTTCATGCTCTTCTGATTCACAACCTAAAAAGATAACCTGCATCGGTAACACATTCAAAGCTTTTGCCATCATCAAAGCTTTCAACGGATTAATATAATGCATATCAGCCAGAAATTCATTCTTCTCCTCTGTCGGCATTGTTGAAATGTCTTTTACTTCTACTTCTTTAAAGTGAATAGTGCCAGCGGCACCACCCCATTTTACAATGTCGAGTAACAGCAGCACATCGTATTTATCAAATAATTGTTGTACTAAATGAATACCAGCCGAACCAATCTCCATCACTTTTACAGAAGGGGGAAATGCTGTTTCCTGTTGCAGTTTTTGCGCAAGCAGTACGCCAAAAGCATCATCCTGCCGCAATTCGTTGCCAACACCGGCAATCAATATTTTTGGCGGCTCACTTATCATCTTTTATTTTAAAGTTGGTTGTCGGAATTACTTTATACTAAACAATATTCAGAAGGCCGGGACTTGATTGAAATTGCACCTTACATATTCAGCCCAATTTTTATCTCGCCCTCATCGCCGATTGTTACCGGGTATTTTTTCAATTTGTGCATCGGGTTGGTTTCCATCACTCCATCGTGTAGCCGATAGGCACAGCCATGCCAGGGACAAATGAGATAACCTTTTTCAAGCGCGGCTCCATCAAGGGGTAATGAAGTATTTCCGCAGGCATTTTTTACTGCATAAACATTGCCGTCGGTTTTACAAATCAAAATATTTTCACCATCCTCTGAATATTTGTATGCCGTATTTTCTTTCAAACTGTTTACGTTACCCACGGGAATCCATAAAGGATAATGACCATTATTATCTGCTAATTCTTCTCTTGTTAAAGTATTATTCTGTATATCGGTATGGAAAAGGTCGTATAAGCTAAACAATAAGTTTACTGCTTTGTCAGCTTCCATTTTGGTTTGCAGCGTGGGATAGTTAATGATGATTTCTTTAAACAAACGGGTTAGCGCTTCGCGGTGCAGCATATCAAGATTCTGCAATAACTCATGCACATCATCTTTTACTTTTGGGTAAGGAAGATTGTCTATCTGCTCAATAAGGCTTTCGGTATTTGAAGCCAGTTTTGTGTATTCGTTATCCGATAAAAAAATATTTTCCATAGTGTTAATGATAGTGGCGGCTGTCGGCACAATTGTGAATGCAGTCTTCAGTTTTTTCGCCATCCTGGTAGCAAAACGGGCAATCGGGGCCACACTCTCCATGCCCGGCATTTTGCATGCCTTCAAATGCACTTCTAAAAATACCGCCGGCTTCTTTTTTGCCTTCAGGCGTTAACAGCACAGCACTTTTTTCATTTACTATTTTATCATCTGTTTTTAAAAAACCAGCTTCTATGTTTTTTTTAAGATGAAATAACAGGTTACCTGAGTCCGTGTTCAGCAACACCTTTAACCTTCCAAAAGGTACGGCATCGGCTAATCCTTCGCCATCCATCCAATACAAAACCTGCAGAATTTCTTCGCGCCAAAAAAGGGCATCTAATGCAAGTTTGTTTGTATTATCGTTTTGGTCAGGCATCGGCTTCAATTAAAGTATCGCCATACAGCGGTTTAAAGTTAATAGTTTTCAGGGTTCCGGAACCGGAAAGCTGCTGCAGAATGCGTATTAAATCAGGAATGGCCTCCTGCACTTCTTCGGTAAAATTTTCACCTGCCTGTTCAGGCCCTGGTTCTACATCTACAAAAAAAGTTTCGATGGGCCATATTTTAAAATATTCGCCAATGATGAGTAGATTTTCAACCGATATAACCCCGGTAACCGCATCGCCAATACACCGTTGAATCATTTCCTTATCGGGTAGTTTTCCATGCCATTGAAAAACGGTAATGTCTCCAATTTTTCTGCCGGGCCGCTCTATAGCAGACAGAAGCACAACCCGGTCGTAAGCTGTAGGAAAAGCCTGGAATTTTTGCACTATGGCGATAGGCCCCCAATTGAGTTCATCTAAATCAACTCCCTGTGCCCAATTCATTTTTTGTAGTTGTGGCAGCAATGCCGAACCAATGGAATGATTGCAAAGATTATGATAGCCGACAGTTCCTATAAAAACTTTGCCCCCATCTCCGCCTACTGGCGGAGGGCTATTCATAGAGTCTTTATTCATAAATCCTGAATGTTTCTAAAAGTATGAAAGAGTTTCAATTGCTGAATATAGCACAGAAAGTACCAGAGTGCGACGTCCGCCCGGCCAATCCCGCCAGAATGGATCTTTCGGGCTGTCATTCGGACGGGTAACAGTTGATGATAGTAGGACTACGGCGTTGTACAAAAATATTTCTTTGCTATTCCAGGCCACAAGCACAAGTGGTTACTTCTCTTGTTACCATGTAGTCGCTATTCTCCACCTGTATATGCGTAGTGCATGGCATACAGGGATCAAAACTCCGGATGGCCCTTAAAATATCAATGCCCTTGAATTTTTTATCAGGATCAATATTTTCCAGTATGGGAGTATTTAATACAGCTTCCTCGTAAGGGCCCGGTGCTCCCCATGGTGTTCTTGGAGCAGCATTCATGGTGGAGGGAGTTAGAATTTGATAATTAGCAATTGCCCCATCATCAATAATAAGATGATGCGTTAAAAACCCACGGCCCGCTCCCCAAAAACCTACACCTATTTGTGTACCTTTTTTAGGAATGGTAAATGGTGTGCTCATACTTGTTTCGCCTTTACGTAAAAGGTCCATTGCCATGTACCAGTTGTCTAATGCAACCAATGCCGAATATGGAATGCAAAAAGCCCTTGCCCTGTTGCGTTCAAAAGCATTCCAATCTTTGGGGATATGCCATTCCATTGTTGTTGCCGGCAAATTGTGTTTAGGCATGTGCAAAATCATGCTGTGGCCGGTAGGTTCTACAAACCTGCGGGACACTACTTTGTTTGCTTTGGCAGTAATATACAACCTTGCATAAGCACCGGCTTCCATCGGGTTCCTGTCCCATGTTGGGCAGGTATCCCATGTGTACCTGTCCCGCCAGCTTTGCTTACCTGGCTTTGCAATGGTATTTTTATTCCAGGGATGATTGGGGCTTAACGGAGTTCCTTCGATATCGGTTTTAAAACGGTGGCCATCCCATTTTTCGTAATAAGAATGTTCTACAAATTCTTCGAGCCCGGCATTAATTTGTTTGAGGTTGGTAGTTACCAATTCGCCATTAATTAAAACTCCGGGTGTTGACCAGCGGGCATTGCCCCAGGTTTCACAATTCTTGTAAGTAGCATCATAATAATCCGGGTGGTCCCATACGCCGGTTTCAATCATGGTGGCAGGACGGGCACCTAACTTAGCATAATCAGGATTGCACTCCAGGAAGAAATCAAATACATCGTCCCACAACGCAACTGTTTTTTGACCATAATCAAAAAACCTGATGAGGCGATGATATAATTCATTCAGTACAGTTATATTAATTGTTACTGAAAGACCGCCCGGGATAACCGATTGCGGATGCGGATATTTTCCACCAATCAACACATAAGCTTCACGGGCAATACGGGTCATTTCCAATGCTTCAATATATAACTTTCCAGTTAGCGGATTGAGGTCACGCATTATATCAATCATCATTTCATAACCATGCAGCTTACTTTTTTTTGCTGTAGTTGTCTTTGCTTTTTCTACAATTTCGGGGTTGGTTTCATTTACTAATTGTTCTGAGTAATCGGGGCCTGATAGAAGAAACAGATGCAGAGGGTGGTCATACAAGTATTCAACGGCCAATAAAATATTCCGCATTACAATGGCCAGCGGCGGTGGCTTTATATCCAGTGCCATTTCAATAGCCAATGCCGAAACAGTAGCATGTACTCCGCCACAAACACCACAGGCACGGCTGCTGATATATGCGGCATCCAATGGGCTTCTTCCTTTTAATATAATTTCATATCCACGAAACAGGGTTGCCATGGAATTGGTAGAGATTACTTTTTTTGTCTGCAGATCCACCACACTATGAAAAGCAAGTGCACCTGCTACTCTTGTTACAGGGTCATAATCTACGTTTTTTAAAAAACCATTCTTGCCCAAAAGCTCTTTTAGCTTGGCTTCATGTTTGCCCAGGTCTACTACTTCGTAAGAATATGGATTGGCAATTCCTTCTTTTAAAGTTGCAACGCCGTTTTCATCAAATTCTATCGGAAGATTTTTAAAACACATAATTTTTTGTTTACAATTTTAAAACTTTTGCAATAGCACCAAGATGACCGTTTACAGAGGACAAGCCGCCATGCAATGTATCTAATGCACCATTGATGGTGGTGAGTTTTCCGGATAATGGCACTGTATCATTTTCTATTTTTTGCAATCCTCCGGCCAGTGCTTTAAGATGGCCTGCAGCACGGAACAGGTAAATGATTACTCCTGTAAGGTACACCACTAATACCAGCACAACAAGTGCTACTACGATGATTGTGGCAATGAACAAATAATCTCCCATATCAATTAAATTTTGCAGCCCTTCCGGCTAAGGTTACTTTGATGGTTTCGGCATTGCTGTTTATTTTTCCTGCACTGTCTAAAATATCAACGGCTACGTCAATGGTGCTGTTAAGCGCAGTGATGTGTTCTGTATTTCCGGCAATGCCCAGCCCTGCTTCCTTCATTTCTTTCAAATACCGATCAATGTTTTTAGCCGCAATCAAAGTTTTATGCAGCAGTCGCACAATGAAAGGAAATATTATCAGCGCAACGGCCAAAACAATAATCCATAAAATATATACTACGGAAGGCATGGTTAAATATTTTTTTGTTTTAATGCAGCTTGTATGGTTCCTTGCAGGTGACCGTTTACTACTTTGAGTCCGGCACCGGTGTTGCTTAATGTTTCATTCAGTTTGGTGACCTGTACAGGCAGATGGCCTGTTTCTGTTTCAATAGCCCTTAATCCTAATCTTAGTTTAGCCAGAAAACTATTTCCATCGCCCCCTATATTTACGAGTAAACGATGAATGTTGGCTACAAAATATATTAAAGCGATAACAAAGATTAGCACCAGTAAAACGGTCAATATCATTAATAGTATAAACATCTTACATTGCTTTTTTATGTTCTAATACGCAGGCCGGGCAACCGGGACAACCGCTTGCATGTGTCTCGATAGCTTTGGCCCCGTCAATAATTTTTACAGCTGTATCATAAATTTTTGAAACCACCTGGTTGGTAACGGTTAAATAAATTGGAATTTGAATGGTATTGTTTGCTACTAATTTCCCTTCGGTCCATATCTGCTGTACACCACCTAAAATTTTTCTTGCGGTATTTCTAATCATAATAAGCAATATAGCAACTACAATGGTTACCACCAGGCCCAAAGCCAAAGAAATAATCCAGGCTGTTGTTAGGGCTTCTTCGCTTACATTTTCCATGATAATTATTTTTCGGTTTCCTGTAATGCCTGTGCTACCGCACCGGCATTACTCAATATAGCATCAGCGTCATTCAATATATCTATCGCTTTATGATTGGTGTTTTGCAATTCCCAAATACTTAACGTGTTTTCTTTGATATTAACAACAATGCCTAATGCTGCATTGGCTAATTTTAAAATTCGCCTTGCTGCTATCCAGATAAGTATCAGTAACACGGCCGCAATTACTACAATAGCGCCGACTATTGCAAGGCCTATATAAAACTCATTATAATATGCAGCATCGTTCATTTTATTTTTGTTTTACTTCATCAATTGCTTTAGTAGATGGTCGTTCTGTTCTGGGTTTTGTACCTGGACGAACACTATTATGAAATTGCATTTTGCTGTAGAAATAATGCGCAACTTTCTGTAAGTTACTTGCCGGTACCACATGTCCCCAACCAGAGGGTACTTCATTGTTTTTATTCCACAGTGGAGTACGATTAGCATACATCATAGAAAACCTTCGTAGGTTTCGAATAAAATAACCGGTAGTTTTTGAGACTGTAGAAGATACAACAGTACCCGGTGGCTTAGTATAAAAAGGCGAAAAATTATCGGGGAAACCAGGCATGGTGCATCCTATACAGGGAGCGCCAATATTCATGCAACCACCTAAATGATTAAGAGCGCCACGCTTATTAATGTTGCATTGTACCACCGGCCCCCAGCAACCAATTTCAACAAGGCATTCTTTATCGCCAAATTTTTTTGCAAAAGTTCCTTCTTCATAAAATCCGCCACGGGTGCAGGTTTGGTGTACCGTATCAGTAAAAAGCCAGGCGGGGCGGCCAAGACTATCGAATTCAGGTAAAGGGCCTATACCCTGTAAAAACATTAATACGGCGGCAACTGTTTCGGTAACATTATCACCCTGCGGTGCGCAACCGGGAATATTTACAACTGGTAAACCCAGGGCACTTCTATAATTCTTACCTAAAAAATCCATCAGCCCCATCGACCCTGTTACATTACCCGCAGCTGCCGGAACACCACCCCAGGTAGCACAGGTGCCGATGGCAATTACAGCCGCCGCATGAGGCGCCATCAATTTTAACATGTCTGCAGTAGGAAAGGGCTGTTGTTCGCCATCCACTTCTTTAGTGCCAAGTGCTGACCAATAACCACCATTGGCATCATTCTTACTTTCATCGCCAATAGAGCCCTCATATATAACAACAAACTGCTTTCCTAATTTTCCTTCTGAAGCTAAATGATATGGTGCCATAAATTCTTCCCCCGCTTCTACAGCTAAAACAGGGTGATGTAAAACAACTTTTGGTACGCCTGGAATATTGCCTAACATCAGCGCTTCTGCCGTGGGTGAAGTAGCCCCGATGGTAGAGATAGAACAACCATCACAACTCATTCCGGCGAGCCAGAAGGCATGTACTTCCTGAAGGGCATCAGCTTGTAAAGTAGGTTGTGAAGATTTCATTATCTGTTTTAATAGTAAGCTAATTTTTATAAATGAGAAAGTATCCATAATTTATAGAAAACTTTTACTATTTCTGCAACAACAGTTACATTTATGTATCAAAAGCAACTGTGAAGCATACAAAAACATACATACTTGACAGGTCTTTAAAATTATTCAACAGGAATGGATTTGTAAATGTGCGATTGCAACATATTGCTGATGACTGCAAAATAAGTGTAGGGCATTTGGCTTATCATTTTAAAAATAAAGACTCCATTATTGAAGCATTGTACGATAAATTAAAAGAACAACAGGAGACTTTATTATACGATTTCAGGACTGCCCATTTGTTTGAGGATATAAACCGGCAATTGCTGGCCATTTTTAACCTTCAAAAACAATATTCGTTTTTTTATCTTGACACATTAGAAGTTCTGAGAGCATACGCTGCCATTAAAGAAAAACATCAGCAGCATATAACCTGGCATATTGAACAAATTGAATGGATGTTTGATTTTAATGTTTTCAGGGCAACGTTTCAGGCCCAGATAGAAAAGAGGCAATATAAACAATTGGCATGGCTGTTCTGGATTACTATGGACAACTGGATGTATGCCCGGCAAATAAGTGGCGATGAATATACTAATGAACAGGATTTTATACAGGACCTATGGTCTTTGATGATGCCTTACTTTACAGACGAAGGGCAGCAGGAATATAATTTGTTGTTTGAAAATAAAGCGTTGCAGATTTCTAATCCTTCACTGTCGGAGTAATAAATATTTTTCATTAACAGGGTAATGATAGAAGATGTATTTACAAATATCAGTTCTTCAAAATCTTCGGCTGCCACGGTAAAAAATGCAGCAGCGAAATCGTGGCATATTTATATTGAAGGCATGGTGCAGGGCGTTGGGTTCAGGCCTTTTGTTTACCAATTGGCTAAACAGTTTAAAGTTACCGGCTGGGTAAACAACAGCAATAACGGTGTGCACATAGAGTTCAATGGCGGCGATTCTATTGCAAAAGAATTTTATGAAGCAATCATTCAGCAGGCTCCTGATTTATCTGCAATCACTAAACATTCTTTCGCTGAAATAAATCATAAACCGTTTCAGTCATTTGAAATTAGGGAAAGTGAGACTCACGGTGAAGCCAATATTCTTATTACTCCTGATTTTGCCATATGCGAAGGTTGTAGAGTAGAATTGAAAACTCCCGGTAATCGCCGTTATCAATATCCTTTTATCACCTGTACGCAGTGTGGTCCCAGGTATTCCATCATCAGGCAGGTACCTTATGACCGTAGAAATACAACGATGGATATATTTGAAATGTGCTCTCTATGCAGCAGTGAATATCATGACCCGTTAAACCGGAGACATTTTTCACAAACTAATTCCTGTACTGATTGCGCAATAACCATGCGGTTATTTAACAGTAATAGAAACCTCATTGAAGAAAACCAGGCAAAAATAATTTCTAAAGTTTGTGAATTATGGAATGAAGGAAAAATAGTTGCCATCAAAGGCATTGGCGGTTACCTGCTTACTTGTGATGCTGCAAATGCAATTGCCATAAAAGAATTGCGTTTAAGAAAACATCGTCCGTCAAAACCATTTGCAGTAATGTTTCCGGAAATAAACAGTTTGCATAATGTAGTACAGCTGGATGAGAAGGAAATAAAAGAACTAAAATCGCATCAGGCACCTATTGTTCTTTTACAGATAAAAAATCAGGCTTCGTCAAAATTTGCTTTAAAAGATATTGCTCCAGGTCTTTTCCGCATTGGTGTGATGCTTCCCTATACCCCGCTTTATGTTTTGCTGATGGAGCAATTTAAAAAACCAATTATAGCAACAAGCGGGAATATCAGTAATGCCCCAATCGTTTTCAAAGATGAAGATGCGTTGAATCAATTGAGCCGTGTTGCCGATTATATTTTAGTGAACAACCGGAAGATTGCGGTTCCGCAGGACGACAGTGTGATAAAATACAGTATGCAAACGAAGCAACGAATCATGCTGCGGCATGCAAGAGGATTTGCTCCGTTATACATTAATGATAAAATAACTTTACCGGATAGAACCATACTTGCAACGGGAGCCATGCAAAAAAGCAGTTTTACTTTATTGCATCACCGGAACATTCATATAAGCCAGTACCTGGGTGATACGGAGAGTGTTGATGCACAAAATAATTTTGAACATACCTTTAATCATTTTCTTCAATTATTTGAAAGCCCACCAGAAATTATTCTTGCTGATAAGCATCCCGATTATTTCACTTCACATCTTTCCGACAGATTGTCAAAAAAATGGAGCATACCCTTGATTAAAGTACAACACCATGAAGCACATTTTGCTGCTGTGCTGGCTGAAAACAATTTGTTTAATGAAGCAGCGCCTGTTTTAGGTGTGATATGGGATGGAACTGGCTTAGGAAATGACAGGCAGATATGGGGTGGCGAGTTTTTTGTCTTTCATGAAAAAAAATTTAACCGCCTCAATCATGTTGGATATTTTGATTGGTTTTTGGGTGATAAGATGGCAAGAGAGCCACGGCTATCTGCCTTATCACTTAGTTATGGAAACAAAGAAGCAGAAGAAATAAACCGGCCAAAATTTTCAACTACAGAATGGAATAACTATCATCAACTGCTATCGAAAAACACAATGAATACATCAAGTATAGGAAGAGTCTTTGATGCAATAGCTTCCTTGCTTGGCCTGATTGATAAATCCAGTTTTGAAGGAGAAGCGGCCATGCTGCTTGAAGAACTGGCTCTCGGTTACTTCAGGCAGCATCCAGATGTACCCCACAATTGGTTAAAATGGAATGAATGGATGCAACAGAACCCGGTAAATATTAAAACCCTTATCATTGAAATCATAAAAGATATTAAACATAAAAAAAATAAAGCTGAAATAGCAGCCCGGTTTCATGTAAATTTAATTTTACTTATACAGGAGGAAGCGGTAACTTCTAACTGTAATAAAATCTGTTTTAGTGGAGGCGTATTTCAGAATGAGTTATTGACAGATTTAGCAGAAAATATTTTGAGTAAAACCCATCAATTGTATTTTCACCGGCAATTGCCGGCTAACGACGAGAATATTTCCTTTGGACAACTAATGTGGTATTTGGCAACAAAATAAACAGGTCTCAACAACAGTACATGAATTGCAATTTCTTTATTTAACCTAAATTTTTTAATTATGTGTCTTGCCATTCCTGGAAAAATAAAATCAGTAGAGCCTTTCAAAGAAGGTTACATGCGCATGGGCAAAGTGGAACTAGGCGGTATTATAAAAGAAATAAACCTTCAATTCGTTCCCGAAGCCAATGAAAACGATTTTGTATTGGTTCATGTAGGCGTGGCCATCAGCACTATTGATGAAGAAGAAGCAAAAAGTACATTGAAGTTTTTAGAACAAATGAATGAACTGGATGAATTATATAATGGCACTGATGAAGAAAACCAATCTCAGCAAGAGATTAATAATAAGAGCGATGCAATCATATCAAAACTTATGTCATGAAACATTTAACAGAATACAGGGATCCTGTTTTAGCCGGGCAATATTTAGATGAAATAAAAAAAACGGTTACCCGTCCCTGGACCATCATGGAAATATGTGGCGGTCAAACACATAGCCTGGTGAAATATGGTTTGCTCCAAATGCTTCCTAAGGAAATTACGATGGTGCATGGACCCGGCTGCCCCGTATGTGTAACACCCATTCATCTTATCGATAGGGCAATCTATCTTGCCAAAGAATGCAATGTGATTATGTGCTCCTTTGGCGATATGCTTCGTGTACCTGGTTCTGAAAAAAGTTTGTTGCAGGCAAAAGCAGAAGGCGCCGATGTTCGCATTCTTTATTCACCGCTTGAAGCAGTTAAGCTTGCGCAACAAAATCCAGACAGGGAAGTAGTTTTTTTTGCTGTGGGATTTGAAACGACTGCTCCTGCCAATGCATTATCTGTTATCCAGGCACATCAGTTGGGTTTAAAAAATTACTCCATCATTGCATCTCATGTATTGGTGCCCCCTGCTATGGAAGCATTGCTGGGAGATCCCGAAACTGTTGTACAGGCATTTCTGGCCGCAGGTCATGTATGCACTATCATGGGCAACAGTGAATATTATCCTCTGGTGGCAAAATACAAAGTACCGATTGTTGTTACGGGGTTTGAACCTATTGATTTGTTGCAGGGAATATTAATGGTGGTACGTCAATTGGAAAACCAAGAAGCGAAAATGGAAAATCAATATGCTAGGGTAGTGCGGGAAAAAGGAAACCTGGGCGCCCAACAAGCTATTATGGAAATATTTGAAGTTAGTGACCGCATGTGGCGTGGAATGGATGTTATTCCGCAAAGCGGACTGGAAGTAAAAGAAAAATATGCAGCGTATGATGCAACGAAAAAATTCAATGTTCCAATGAAAGAAACGAAAGAAAATGATACTTGCATTGCAGGGGCTATCATGAAAGGATTAAAAAAACCTTTGGATTGTCCGAACTTTGGAACTACCTGCAAACCGTCTCACCCGTTGGGTGCACCAATGGTTTCATCGGAAGGTTCCTGTGCCACCTATTATCATTTTTATTCGGCCATTAAAGAAACAGAAAAAGCAGTAGTATAGATAAGTTTTTCCATTATGCCTGAAATAACAACACAAAATAAAAATGTAAAAATCCGT
>JBBQTL010000083.1:0-20621 GCA_038213285.1 Chitinophagales bacterium | reverse complement strand
TGGCTATTCAAATAAGGGGTTGGTAGAATGGATACTCTCTATCACAAATTTGTAAAAGATTGTAACACTGGTCGAAGACTACAATCAAATGGCAAAAAAATTGCAGAAGGTACCATCAAAAACTATTGTTCTACCCGTAAGTTGTTGCAAAATTTTTGCAATGAAAAAAAGTTTAAATTAAGGTTATACAACGTCGGGCAGTTTGGTCAGAGAAAGCTTCTAACGGAAAAGAATTATTGGACGAAATTTTATAAAAAGTTTACTGATTATCTCTATCAGGATTGTGGCAACTTTGACAATTATGCAGGATTTAATGTGAAAAATATCCGGACATTTTTTGGCTATCTGAATAAGCAGTTACTTTTAAATGTTGGAGAATTCTAAAAACAGTTTTACGTGCGCAAAAATGAAGTTGAGATAGTTGCCCTACTCCCGGAGGAACTTAATTTTTTTATTTATGATAAGGCTTTTGAAGAAAAGTTAACCCCCCAGTTAAAAAAAGTTAAGGATGTATTCGTTTTCGGATGTACAGTGGCTTTGAGATTTTCAGATTTAAACAACTTAAAAAAAACAAATATTCATGTTGCGGGAGATCACTGGTATTTGACGGTAAGGTCAAAGAAAACGCTAACCGATACCCGTATTTGTCTTCCGGATTATGCTGTCAATATCCTGGTAAAATACAAAAGGATAAATGGTGATTTCTTATTGCCCAGGTTCAATATCGTTAATATGAACCTTTATTTAAAAAAGCTTTTTGAAAACGCAGGTTTTACCAATGACAACCGGAAAGTGAGGAATAGAAGGGGAGTAATGAATGAGATATTTAGAAAACGAAACAATAGCAATATAGTTTTAGGATTAGGGAAATCGTTGGCAAACTTAAGCTGAAAAGGTTACAGTTCGTTTTCTTTTTTTTCTTGATAAAAAAAAGAAACAAAAAAAATCAAGGCTGCAAATAAAAAGTGCTAGAAAATTTCAACACGAGCCTAAAATCAAGGAACTCGCCGCTAGTAGTTCAAATGATGTAAAGCTTGTGCCCGGCTCAAACAGCCTTGATTTTTAACGGATCGTATTGAAATTTTCTAGCACTTTTTATTCGAGGCCATTACCAGTCTCTAATTGCGAACATATCGCCTAATCCAATATAGTTTATTGTTTTTGTGATTTAATAACCACCCATACTATGAGGAGAACGGCGATTACCACGAGCTTTGCCTTGGTATGCCTGAATTTGTGGTTCGAAAGATTAGCGGACATTCCCAGATGAGCAGAGAATTTTTCAGGTATGTATCTCTCGCACAATCTTACCAGGATAAAGAAACGGAAATAATATTTAACAAGCTTAAAGTAACCAAACTTAACGCTGGGAAAGCTCCGTGCGAACGTGTATTCTCCGGTGATCACAATTACACTGGTATTCAAAAAATCAAGAGTGATCAAAGGTTATTACACATTGGAATGGCCTGCATTATAAACCGGCGTTTTAATATCATGGTAAAAAAGAAAGGTCCAGTTTTCCTGCTGGCCCTGCTGCCACCATTGCTGTCTTAGTTCCATGCATTTTTTTCCGTCATAATCATACTTGGCTATAAAGCGGTTTTTCATTTGCTGCAACTGTGGCGCTACGTCTCCTCCAAAGAAAACTTTTTGTCCATCCTCTTCTATCCAAAACACCTGGTGAAAAGGTGAATGGGCACCGGTAACCTCGTAGCGGATATAATCGTCAATGGTACCATCGCCTTCCATTAAAATTACTTTATCGGAACTTGCCAGTATTTCAAATTCTTCGGGTTTATAAGAAGTGTTCCCTTTTTCCAGGGCAAAAGCCAGTTCCTGTTTATTTACAAAATACGAGGCATTGGGAAAATTGAGAAATTGCTGTTTGAGTACATTGTCTTCCCTGCTGATGCCGCCCGAATGATCTTTGTGCAAATGGCTCATCAATACTTTGGTAACATCCGTCGGGTTGATATCGTTGTTCAATAAGTTCTGATGAATTTGTAAAGTGCCGTCGGCATTGCTGAATCCTAGTCCGGTGTCGATAACGATGATATTAGTTGAGGTTACAATGCAAAAAGGTTGTATCTCTACCAATAAACTGCCCACAGTTCTCTGTTGTAAATCATCACTGCCTTTATCAAAAGGAACAAACTGTTTTGTTTTATCTACTGTAAATGCGCCTTCGCTTAATGGAATTATTTTCATGCATCAGTCCCGCCGGGTGGCGGGGGAATTTTAGACTCCAATATTTTCAGGAGTAATTGTTATGAATAATGTTTCGCCACAAAGTTAACAGAAATGCGTTGGTACAAAATACCAATATCAGCATACTCCTGACTTGCCCTAATCAGGGTGTCATTAAGTTATGGAATTTTAATTGCCCCGTTCTTTAAGTCGGGGATTAAAATGGGCAATAAAAAGTTCGGCTTTAGCCGAAAGACTAATTTGGCTAAAGCCGGTAAGAGAATAATATCACTTATCACCGCCCTAATGGAGCAGTCAAATAGCTTGTTAAAATAAATGACATTGCCCCCTTAGGGGACGGGGGGTTTACCTCAGCACCATTTGCCGGTCAGCATCTAACCTAACCAGTATAAATATCAGGATGGTAAAAGTTAACAAAGAAGATCCTCCATAACTTAACAATGGCAGGGTGATACCAATTACGGGAGCAAGGCCAATAGTAACACAGATATTCACCGCTACGTGAAAGAAGATAATACTGGCTACACAATAAGCGTACACCCTGCTAAATGTACTCCTTTGCCTTTCCGCAATCATGATGATACGGAAGAGGAGGCCCATATAAATCAACATCAGAAGGGTACTTCCCCAAAAACCAAAGTTTTCCCCTACGGAGGTAAAGATAAAGTCGGTATGTTGTTCCGGAACAAAATCACCCTGTGTTTGTGTTCCCTTTAAAAAACCCTTTCCTAATATTCTGCCCGAGCCGATGGCGATTTTTGATTGCTTCACATTGTAATCCTGTTGCTGCGATTTTTTCAGTTTTGCTTTTTGCTCTTCCGGACTTAATAAATCAACCGTGTTTTTATCCGCAAATGGATTGTCAACACCTACCATGCTAAAAATACGATTGGCCTGGTAGGGTTTAAATACATTTTTAAAAACGAAGGGTACCGCAATACCAACAAAGAGAGAGCAAAACCCCCATATACTAATCACCCAGATTAATATGGTATTGTCGCGTTTAATCTGGCGGCGGTTAAAATAAATGAATATTCCCCCCAATACTGCAAAAGCAATTAATAATACTTTAGTGGTAAACAGCAGGGATACAATCAGCAGAGCGGCCATCGCAAAACCGGTAATCAGGTATCCCGGAGGTAGCCCTTCCCGGTACATTGGTACCAGGAATGAAAAATAAACCAGCGCCAGGCCTGTTTCTCCCTGTAAAATAGAGAAGACAGCCGGTGTTAAAGAAATGGTTGCCGCAATTAGCTGTGAGTGCGGTTTTCTGAAATTTAAATCCGGCATAGCCATGTATTTGGCCAATGCCAGCGAGGTGAATATTTTACACAATTCTACCGGTTGCAGGTTCATAAAACCCAGCGGTATCCAGCTTTTGGATCCCTTTATTTCTTTACCCACGGCAAAGGTGGCCAATATTAATAAGATGCCCACCAGGTAAGAAATATTGGCCAGCGCTGTATATAATTTACTGTCGGTTAACAGAATAAACGTGGCCAGTATAATGCAGGTGATAAAATAAAAAAACTGTTTGCTGTAATTTTTTTTAAAGCCGAAAAAGCTATCTATTACGCCATCTGTGGTACGGTACTCCACCGAAAAAATGCATAGCAACCCAACCATTACCAATATCGCATACAGCCATATCAATATCCAATCAACACCTTTTCCCAATGCAGGATTTTTCTGATACATTTTTATTTTTCTGTTGATATTTTTTATTACAAATTATTCGTTCCTTCAGTTTCCTTTCTTCATCACTCAGCATTCAATGTCGTTTACTTAGCGCTTTAATTTTCACGCAAAGACGCAAAGGAATAAAATAAGCCGCAAAGAAAGTACAAAATCAGCTTTGCGCCTTTGCATCTTTTTTTCTTTGCGTGAAAGGTTTCTTACGTCAACGACATTGACTTAGCATTCATCACTCATCACTCATTTTTCACAGTGTCACTTACTTCGGGCCGCTTTTTTTCATTTGGCAAAATCGCCTCCAGCTTTTCCAGTTTCTTACTGTTACTGGTATCCTTTTTAGGAAGTTCCTTTTTGGAATCCTTTTCTTTCTTCAATTTATCCATGGCGTCTGCTTCGTCATCTGCATCCAGTCCAATTGAATCCTTTACAATTTTGATATATCCTTTTGATGCCAGGTAAGTAGAGTCTTTTGCGTGCCTGATTGAATCCATCTTACGAATTTCCCTGTATATTCTTGGGGGTATCAGGTTCAGGTTGGCGATCTGCTCCACCTTTTCCTTACGTGCTTTATCAACAATGGAATCTTTGAGATATTTCTCAATCATTAAACTGGCAATGGGCGCTGCGGAAGTAGAACCAAAACCAGCATTTTCGCAAATTACAGCGATGGCAATTTTAGGATTATCCCTCGGGGCAAAGGCAGCAAAGAATGCATGATCCTTTTGCGTTACACCATTGTAAGCATTTTCAACCGTTCCGGTTTTACCGCATACCACCACCCCGGGCACCTGTGCATACCTTCCGGTACCTCCATCCATTACGCCCTGCATGCCATCATGTACGGCTTCAAAAACACTATCCGGGATATCAAGCGGCCTGTGTTTTTCCGTAAACTTTTGCAGCAAGCCAAACTTATCGCCACCTTCAATGGAATCAACCATATGCGGGGTAATAAACCAGCCCTTATTGGCCAGGTAGGCCATTTCATTCGCCACCTGCAATGGGGTGGTTTCTACTTCTCCCTGCCCGATACTTACAGAACGAAAGGTGCAGAAATTCCAATGTCCCTGGCCATATATCTTGTTATAAGTGGCGGCATTGGGTATAGAACCACTTCTTTCCGTAGGCACATCGATGCCCAACCGGTGTCCTAAACCAAAGGCCATCATATAACGGGCCCATTGGTTTAAACTACTATCCAGGTTGGGGTATTTTTTATTATTGATTACCCGCTGCATTACATTGGCAAAATAGGTATTGCAGGAATGCGTGATGGCTCCTTTTAAAGACCAAACACCGGGATCGAGGCAACGCATCGGTTTACCACAACCATAAAAAGCGCCGCTGCAGCTAAACGGTGTGGATGGAGTGATTACTCCTTCATTTAGTCCTACGAGGGCCTGCAGGGTTTTAAAAGTGGAGCCGGGAGAATATTTTGCATTCACCGTTCTATTGAGCAACGGCAAAGCAGGATTGAGTAACAGCTCTGCATAGTGCTTTTTTCGCTCTGCACCGGTGAGGTATTTTGGTTTAAAAGTGGGGCTGCTGATCATTGCCAGTACGCCTCCCGTTTGGGGATCAATGGCAACTACTGCTCCCACTTTATTTTGCATCAGCATTTCACCAAATTCCTGGAGGGCAATATCGAGCGACAAATGCATATTGTCACCCGCAATGGCGGCGGTATCAAACTTGCCTTTTTCAAACTTTTCTGTTAACCGGTTTTTATTGTCCCTTTTCCAATACTCTATTCCGCGTTGCCCCATCAATACTTTTTCGTACGTACGTTCCAACCCGGTTTTACCGGCGTAATCTCCTATCTGGTAACCCTCGCCCAAATGTGATTTTAAAAAATTGGTATCTACCTCCGATAAATATCCGAGGATATTGCCGGCTGCATCTACCGGGTAGCTGCGTACGGGCCGCTCCTGCAAATAAAAACCCGGTACAAATTTATACATGGCTTCATTGAGCATCGCCATTTTTTCGTCGGTAAGCAGCCCGTCAAAAATAGATGGCCTTGCCCTTCCGTTCCTGATGATCAAATCTACAATCCTCCTGCTAAAGGTTGCGGTATCAATATTTAGTATCCGGCACAATGCAGCGGTATCCACGCCTCTAACCTTATTGGGTACCACCATTAAATCATAGATGGTCATGTTTTGAAGGATGGGCTTGTGTTGGCGATCATACACAATGCCGCGGTCAGGGTAGATTACTTTTCTGAATTTACCCTGGTCTTCAGCCATGATGCTATACTTGGAGGAAAAAAGCTGCAAATTGGCCAGTTGTAATATAATGATAACAAACATGCTTGCAAATACCAGCATGATAACATTTTTCCGCGACTGATTAAAGACTGACAAAGGGTTTGTTTTTTGTTTGGGTTTTTTGTTTACGGTTTTTTGTTTAAAATTTTTTGTTTGTGATCATTCGTATAAAACAACGGCTAAATAATTGACGATCATTTTGTTCCATATTGATACAAAGTACAAGGGTGCGACGCCAATGAAGTTAAATAGAAATACCTCAGCCCGGCTCAAAAAACTTTCTCCGATTTTTTCCATTGTAGTTATAGTACAATTATTATCAGGGTGGTAAAACCAGCAATTATCCGTGAACAATATGAATGTAAACGAAATTAGCCATCAAAAAATCAGACATCAGACATTAAACGGTGTTTGTTCTAAACTGTTGTTTACGGGAGAATATTAATTCTACGATCATTATGAGTAATAAACTGATGGCAGTTGATAATAAAGTTTTAACGATAAAGTACCAAAAATTGCCGAACTCCCAGGCTTCCAGGAAGAAGAGCCAGCTATGATGAACCAGGGTAAGTACGGCCGCATACAACATATATGGCATAAAGCCACCCATGCTTTTAGCCGAAGGTTCTTCGTAGTTATTATCTGCGCCTTCCTGTGGGATAAGAATGTTGATTAGAAAAGGCCGGAAGTAAGCCATGAGTACGCAGGCTGCTGCATGAAAACCGGGATGGTGCCTGAAGCTATCCAGTGCGAATCCCAGTGCGAACGCTATCAGCATCTGGATTGTCCGGTTTAGTTTGAAAGGCATCCATAAAATAAACAGGTAGTAAATGTAGGGGGTTACCATGTAGTGTACATGAATTCTATCCAGTACAAAAACCTGTACCAGTATGAGAATTACAAATCGAATAATATTTTTTACCAGTGTACTCATCTACTTTTTGCCGGGGGCCGGTTAATTATTGATTTTATTGTTTGCATTTTTTAACAGCCGGTTAATTTCATCTTTTTGAAAATTTTCAATGGCGTATACATATTGCAGGTTATAAAAATTGGCGCTTGATTTCAATCTGATGATATAATTATTGGTGCTTTTATCTGCGAGTATTTCATCAATGGTACCGATCATTAATCCATAAGGGAAGGTAGTGGTAAATCCACTGGTGTACACCGTATCTCCTTTTGCCACCTTTGCGCTTTTCCGGATATCGGTTAGCAACAACTGGTTGGGATATTTACCCTCCCAAACAACCTGGCCTGCATCTCCGCCTTTTTTTAATTTAGCGCTTATTTTACTGTCTTTGTGGAGCAGGCTCATTACTACAGCATAGTGGGGGCTTACATCGGTTACTATACCAACCACGCCATTATTTGGATCGATTACCCCGTCGTCCTTTTTTAACTGCTGGGCTGATCCCCTGCCTAATACGATAAAGTTGTTTTGAGCGGAAACAGAATTGGACACTACTTTGGCGACCAGGTACTGCCATGTACGCCGACTGCCGAGAGTATCGTAAGGAATTGAGTCAGTAACTATTTTAACAGACGTATCGGGCCTGTCAAAATTGGATTTTAACTGGTTTCTCAAACGC
The DNA here is from genome assembly GCA_038213285.1 of Chitinophagales bacterium. Classification (GTDB taxonomy): domain Bacteria; phylum Bacteroidota; class Bacteroidia; order Chitinophagales; family Chitinophagaceae; genus Ferruginibacter. The sequence continues at coordinate 12,856 of JBBQTL010000083.1, read as the reverse complement.
TCATTGTCTTTCGCCAGTTGTTCATTTGTTTTTTTAAGTTGAAAATAATAATCGATTTTATTATAACGGGTATTAATACTTCCGGTAACCTCATTCATGAAACCTGAAGCCACGGCATTGTGGTAGGTATTATAGTGCGCAATTAAATAGATACAAAACCCCTGCAATATCAACAGGAAAAGGAAATTGAAATAGCTTCGGATGAAAAGAAAAATGTTACGCATACAACGATCCTCCTAACCTTCTCCGGGTGGAGCAAACTAAACTGATGAAATATAGAAAAGTCTTCATGCCAGAAATGAACTTTATGCCCGGTGCCCTTTCCGGAACAAAAGGAATGTACCAAAAGGGAGTTTACAAAATAGCATTACGCAGCTAAATGGAACCTCCCTTCATTAAAATATTTAGCGGGTGCATTTCAATTTGTCGTAGCATCCACGGGTTACTTAGTTTTGCCGTTTTGGCGTTTAGACGTTTTTATTTATTTGTTAACTCAACGTCTTAACGCCTTAACGGCGATTTACTCATTCTTTAGTTCGTAAATTAAGAGCGACATCCGATAGCTATCGGATTTGAAATGCGCCCTATTTAGCGCATTACAAAAGGATACTTATCATAGTTTTTCAGGGCGATGCCTGTGCCTCTTACCACACTCTTCAGCGGGTCATCCGCCACATGTACCGGTAATTTTATTTTTGCCGCTATGCGTTTATCGAGGCCCCTTAAAAGTGATCCTCCACCGGTTAAGTATAATCCACGGCGATAGATATCTCCGGCTAATTCAGGCGGTGTGGTTTCCAATGCTTTTAAAATGGCTTCCTCAATTTTAAAAATACTTTTATCAAGGGCCTCGGCTACTTCCTGGTAACTTACAAATACCTGTTTGGGTATGCCTGTTACAAGATCACGTCCGTTTACCGGGATATCATCCGGTGGATTTTCAAGGTCTTTCATCGCTGCACCTACCTGTATTTTTATTTGTTCTGCGGTACGTTCACCTATCAGCAAACTATGATAACGGCGAAGTGCTTCCATAATATCTGCCGTAAATTCATCCCCGGCAATACGGATACTTTGATCGCAAACTATACCGGCAAGCGCAATTACCGTGATACCCGTTGTACCGCCACCAATGTCAATGATCATATTTCCCACGGGTTCTTCCACATCAATACCAATACCCAATGCTGCTGCCATTGGCTCATGAATCAGGTACACTTCTTTGGCGCCGGCCTGTTCGGCGCTATCTCTTACAGCACGTTTTTCAACCTCGGTAATACTACTTGGAATACAGATCATCATTCTCCAGCTTGGGGCGAACAATGGTTTTTTTGGGTAGATCATTTTGATCATTTCCCTGATCATCAGTTCGGCAGCATTAAAATCTGCTATTACGCCATCTTTTAACGGGCGAACGGTGCGGATACTTTCGTGGGTTTTTTCATGCATCATCAATGCCTTTTTACCCACTGCCAATATGTTTTTTGGATTATTTCTGTCGAGTGCAACGATAGAAGGTTCGTTTACAACTACTTCATCGTTAAATATTATCAGGGTGTTTGCAGTGCCCAAATCCATTGCAATTTCCTGTGTGAAAAAATTAAAAAGACCCATAATGTATATAGAGAAAAATCGAATGTAAATAATTGGGCAAAGTTGATGTAAATTATTTGAATTAACAACGGCAAATACTTTATTTCTCAACATTTTGTGGAATGGCAATGTTGATAGTTGATGGTTGATTGTTGATTGTTTGCGGGTGGGTGTTTAATCGTCAAAAGCACATGGTTAATGGCCGCCGATAAAGGTTTGCTGTCATTGAATCAATTACTATAAACCGTCAGCCTGCCAGGCACAACCATCAACCGCCAACTATAAACAGAATCACCTGAATTCAAAACCAATATCTTCCCTGAAATAAATACCCTCAAAAAAGATTTGTTCCAGCATATAATTAGAATGTTCCACTGCCTCCCTGATATTATCTCCCAGCGAGGTAATGGCCAATACCCTTCCTCCGTTTGACAGTACCTTGTTATTTTCAAGCCTGGTGCCCGAATGAAAAATAATGGTTCCATTGATGATTGAGCCATCTAAACCGTGAATTTCTTTGCCAACTTCATAGTCATTTGGATAACCTCCGCTCACTGCCACCACCGTTAAAGCTACCTGTGGACTGGTTTTGATGGTTATTTCGTTTAATCTTTGTTGTGAGGTAGCCAGTAAAATCTCCACGAGGTCATTTTCTACCCGGGGGATGATTACCTCCGTTTCCGGATCACCAAACCTGCAATTGTATTCAATTACAAATGGCTCACCTTTCACATTAATTAAGCCTATAAATACAATGCCTTTGTAATCCAGTTTTTCAGAAATTAAGCCTGCAATAGTGGGTTCAATAATCGCCTTTTTTACTTTTTCCAAATAGGGCCCATCTACAAAGGGTACGGGGCTTACTGCTCCCATTCCACCTGTATTGGGCCCCGTATTGCCGGTTCCAATTTTTTTATAATCTTTTGCTTCCGGAAGTAACACATAATTTTTCCCATCGGTTAAAACAAACATACTTAATTCGATGCCATCTAAAAACTGTTCTATCACTACCCGCTTGCTGGCTTCGCCAAATTTGGCCTGCTGAATCATTAGTTCAAATTCAGCCAGGGCCTCAATATGATTAGTACAAATAACCACTCCTTTACCTGCAGCCAGTCCATCGGCTTTTAACACCACAGGCAATGAATGATTCCTTATATAAGTAATTCCATCTTCAAAATTAGTAGCATCAAACTCACGATAAGCGGCGGTGGGAATATTGTGCCGTTGCATAAATGCTTTGGCGTAAGCCTTACTTCCTTCCAGCCGGGAAGCTTCTTTGGATGGGCCAATCACATGTATTTTAGCGGTAAGCGGATTGGCTGAAAAAAAGTCATAGATGCCTTTTACCAACGGCTCTTCCGGCCCCACAATCATCATTGCAATGTTGTTGCTGATACAAAAAGAGGAAAGCCCGTTAAAATCGGTGATGGCAATGGGTACATTCGTGCCAACCTGTGCAGTTCCTGCATTTCCGGGCGCAATAAATAAGTTTTTACAGAGGGGGCTTTGTTTCAATTTCCAGGCTAAGGTGTGCTCACGGCCACCACTGCCAATTAAAAGAATATTCATGAACTAAAGAGGGGGTTAAAAATATAAATATAGGCTTATGAAACGAAATTAAAGTTACTCAAAGAGTTTACCATATTATTTTTATAAGTGGCAAAGCAATTTATTTGCTGGAATTTTAAAATTGAACGAATGCTTTTGATTTGGTAAGAAGAAATTTGCTACTTTGAGGGATTAATATCAATTATCAATCATAAATAAACGCCTCATGACTGAAACGATAAAAACCGGCAAACACCCAAAAGCGCTCTATGTTTTATTTTTTACCGAAATGTGGGAACGGTTTGCTTATTACCTGATGGTGGGAATTTTATTGCTTTATACAATTGATACCAAAACAGGCGGTAAAGGTTTTGATGAAAGAGTAGGGGCCGATATCGTTGGTAGTTTTATTGCACTCGTTTACCTAACTCCGTTTATTGGCGGATTAATAGCTGACCGCTACCTCGGGTATGTAAAATCAATTTTTTTGGGAGGAAGTTTAATGGCAGCGGGTTACTTCTGCTTATCATTGCCCGGTAATACGGCGATGTTCATTGCCCTCGGACTAATCATCGTGGGCAATGGCTTTTTTAAGCCAAACATATCTACACTACTCGGAAATATTTACAACCGGGAAGACCTGAAACCATTAAAAGATAATGCGTACAATATTTTTTACATGGGCATCAATATCGGGGCCTTTGTATGCAATTTCGTAGCAGCCTACCTGCGTAATAAATATGGCTGGGGCTGGGCATTTTCAGCCGCCGGGTTTGGTTTGGTTATCGGAATGATTTTTTTAGCATCCAATTTAAAAGACATAAAAGCCGCCGATATAAAGAAAGAAGTACAGAAAGAAGATATGTCGTTGGGCCAGATTTTGGGTTATGTTTTTTTACCTGCAATTATTGCCGCAATGATCGGATGGATTTTGCCAATCAAAATTTTCGGCACTTCTTTTATGGGCAGTCAGGCCAACGATGCGTTCATTTTTGCCTGTTTACCAATCATTGCATTTTACATTTCACTTTGGGTAAAAGCAAAGGGCCAGGATAAAAAAGGGATTGGTTCGCTGTTGTTCATTTTTGCAATAGCCATCGCATTCTGGACGATATACAATCAAAATGCCACGGGCCTTACCCTTTGGGCCGAAAAGCATACCGACCGGGAAGCATCTGAAACCACGGCGAAAATAACGGGGGCGCTTTTTCCCATGCAGTTGGTAACGGATACGCCCAGGCTGGTGAACCAGGTGGATGAACATTTTGTAGAGGCAAAAGATGCGCAGGGCAACCAGGTAAAAGTAATGGGGCCAGATCCTTACTTCAATAATGTGCCAAAAGAAGAATGGCCGGGCGGCAAGGATGTAAAGCTTACCAATACAGAATTGTTTCAATCCATTAATCCCCTGTTTATTGTAGTACTTACCCTGGTATTTGTGCCCTTATTCGATTACCTGCGAAGAAAAGGAAAGGAACCCACCACTGCATCAAAATTTGGAATGGCTATGTTTATTTCCGGGTTATCTGCACTGGTAATGGTTTTTGCAGTAATGTCGGTACCCTCAATTTATACACACAAGGCTTCGCCGATCTGGTTGTGGGGTACCTATTTTGTATTCACAATCAGCGAAATATTTTTGAGCCCGATTGGGTTATCGTTTGTATCAAAACTGGCACCTGCCCGGCTTACCGCATTGATGATGGGTGGCTGGTTTTTGTCCACTTCCATCGGCGGAAAAGTAGCAGGCGTTATGACCGGTTTCTGGGATGATTTTACTGATAAAAAAATATTCTTCCTGATTTTAGTAGTCGCCGCTTTTGTGGGGGGCATATTAATTTACTCAAGATTAAAAACCCTGAACGCAATTGTTAAAGAAAAAACGGGTTCGGCTTAAATATATTCAGCTTACAACAAGGCGGTGCAAAATGTACCGCCTTTTCTATCTTTTTCCTTTACTAAAACTATTCTTAAATGTCTGAGAAAAAACTATTCCACCCATTTGTATCTCCTCAAACGATCATGAAGGAACTGACCGTGAAGTCAGTTTTGCTGGGCAGTTTATTTGGGGTGATATTTGGTGCAGCCACCGTGTACCTGGCATTAAAAGCAGGGTTAACTGTTTCCGCCTCCATACCCATTGCGGTTATAGCCATCACGTTGGGAAGGAAATATTTTAAGACAACCATTCTTGAAAATAATATCATTCAAACTACCGGTAGTGCCGGTGAAAGTATTGCAGCCGGTGTGTCATTTACGCTGCCGGGTTTTTTATTTCTATCTTCCCCGGACAGTGCATCTTATTTTAATTATCTCACCATTTTAATACTGGCCATTGTAGGCGGTATGCTGGGTACGCTGTTGATGATTCCATTGAGAAAGGCACTGATTGTTAATGAACATGAGACCCTGCCTTATCCTGAGGGAACCGCTTGTGGTGATGTATTAAAAGCCGGGGAAAAAGGTGGTGATTTTGCGAGGACCGCCTTCTGGGGATTGGGTGTGGCTTTTGGATATGCGATCCTCCAAAAGATATTGCGTGTAATTGCCGAAACGCCTTTTTATCTTACAAAACAAACCAATAAATTTTTCCCTTCCGCTAAAATAAGCGGGGAAATTACCCCTGAATATATGGGTGTTGGATATATTATTGGTCCCCGTATTGCGGGTGTATTGGTGGCAGGTGGCGTGTTAAGCTGGCTGGTGTTGATACCGCTTTTATCATTTTTAGTTCCACCGGATATAATCGCTGCGCAGTTAGTTAAGTTGGGATATTTGGCAGATGTTGCAAAAGATGGAGGCAAGGGTGGGTGGAATGCAACCACACATACATTTAACGATTATTCGGCAGCTATTTATTATGCATTTATACGCCTGATCGGGGCCGGTGCAGTTACTGCAGGTGGTATCATTACATTGTTGAAAACATTGCCAACAATCGTAAAGTCCATTAAAGGAAGTATAAGTTCTATAAAAAACTTAAGTGGTGAAAATGGCGTTACATTACGAACTGAAAAGGATCTAAGTTTAAAAGTTGTAGGGTTTGGTAGCTTAGCGCTAATTGCATTAATTGCTATTTTACCCCAGGTGCCAGGCGATAATTTTTTACAAAAATTGTTAATCGGTGTACTGGTCATCATCTTTGGTGCATTATTCGTAACTGTTTCATCGAGGATTGTAGGATTGATTGGGTCATCAAATAACCCGATTAGCGGTATGACCATTGCTACAGTAATGGGCACTAGTTTGATCTTTATGGCGGTAGGATGGACAGGCCAGGCCTATGAGCCGTTGGTATTGGTTGTTGGTGGAATGATTTGTATTGCTGCGGCTAATGCGGGTGCAACCTCACAGGATTTAAAAAGTGGGTACATCGTTGGTGCTACGCCGAGAAACCAGCAAATAGCTTTGTTCGTAGGCGCCATTGTTTCGTCAATCGTCATTGGTATTACCATAAAATATTTAGATAAGCCGAATGCAGAAATGGTTGCGCAGGGAATCAATCATGCCATTGGAACCGATAAATATCCTGCACCTCAGGCTACGCTGATGGCAACATTAATAAAGGGAATTCAATCCCAAAACTTAGACTGGCAGTATGTTTTTGTAGGTATTTTTCTTGCAGTTGTAATGGAACTATGTGGTATTAAATCTTTAAGTTTTGCAGTGGGCGCATACCTTCCTTTATCAACTACTTTACCGATAGCAATTGGAGGAGCCATTAAGGGGTTGGTTGATCTTAAAAAGAAAAAGGAAAATACCAACACAGCTCCGGAAGATGATGAATTGGGTAAGGGAAGTTTATTTGCTACCGGCCTTGTGGCCGGAGGAGCGGTGGCAGGTGTTATCATTGCGTTTGTATCTGGCAGCGAAGGAGGCGAACGGTTTTTAAAAGCAGTGAGCATGGAAGCCGGTATTGAACATGGCATTGGCACATACGGCTATTTTATGCTGGGGGTGGCATTTTTTGCCGGCATGGGTTGGATGTTGTATAAGACGGCTTTAAAGAAATAACCAACAAATAATACTCAAAAAGGCGATTTTTTAAAAGGCATCGCCTTTTTATTTATCTTACAAATCAATCATCATTTGATTTACAATCCGATTTAATATCGATTTATTTCTTCAACATATTATATTATGGGAATGAGAATTACGCTGTCCGTATTTTTTTTTATGGTACTCCTTGTTAAAAATTCCCGGGCACAGGATCCCAATAAGGCGATTGATAGTTTATACAAAATGGCGTTGGCGCAAAATACCGATTCAGGGTATGTGCATAATATGCTTCAGTCTGCAAACTATGCTTTTGAGTTTAATAAAGAAAAGTTTTACCGTTACCTGAAGGCTGCATTTATCAAAGCAGATGAATCACGCAACATCAAAACGATTTGCACTGCCAATATTTTTGCATCGGGCATTTATTCCGGTCGTTCCAACATTGCAGGTAATTTGGACACCGCTTTAAACTATGCCAACACAGCACTGGAATTGGTAAAAAATACCAACCTTGCAGAAAGCCAGGCATGGGCCAACATGGCACTTGGCCGTGTTTACCGGTTGAAGGATCAGCAGGATAAGGCCTTGCAATACAATCAAAATGCTTTGACGCTTGCCAATATTTCAAAAAGCGATTCTTTACAGGTGTTGGCTTATATCGGCCTGGGCAATACATTTATGGAACAAAGCCAGAAACTGAACGCATTTCGTAATTATATGGCTGCTTATGATATTGCGGACAACGCAGGCAACAAGTTTTTATTAAGTATTTGTTATCGCAAACTTGCAGAGTTTTATAGTTCCATTGAACAGTATGAAAAGGCCAAGGATTATTTATTTAAGCAACTCGCTATTTTAAAAAAAGACAATGCTTCTATTTATAGTTTTATACCTGTTTACAGTGAAATAGCTGTTACCAACATAAAGGCAAAGCAATACGGGTTGGCTGAATCTTACATAGATACCGCCCTGGCAATGTGCGACAGGTTCAAACAACCAATGTTGAAACTGAACCTGCTCGACCCCTTGTTTCAATTATATTTTGCAAGCAAAAACCCGCAAAAAATTTTTGTTTTGTTGAATGAAAAAAAGGACCTCATCGACCAGATAAAAGGGATCGGTTACTCAGCGCCAATTGACTATTTGATTGGTGCAGCTTATTCAGAACTACATCAATTTGACAGCGCACATTTTTATCTGAAAAAAGCCGCTCCATTTTATGAAACCAGGGCATCTGCCGGCAATAAAAATTATTTTTATATGGCTTACGCCCAATTGTATAAGGAGCAGGGCGACTGGAAAAATTCATTGCTTTATTACAACCAGGTGTTCGATTATGCAAAACTTGCAGGTGATTTGGAAATTCAAAAAGCCATTTCCAAAGAATTGGATTCGGTGTACCAAAAATCAGGCAATTATGAAAAGGCCTATGTTTTTTCGGGAATATATAACCGGTTATCAGATAGTTTAATGCAATTGTCAAAAGATAAAGACCTGCTATCTGTGGAGCTGGATAATGAAAATAAACGAAAGGAACGGGAGGAGCTAAGATCCAGGGAAGCCACAGACCGCCGCCACAATATTCAATACATGGCAATTACAGTTAGTATTGCCACGGTGTTTTTAATCCTTATTTTAATGGGTTTATTCAAGGTTTCAGCCGGCACTATCAGGGTCATTGGATTTCTTGCTTTTATATTTTTCTTTGAGTTTATTATATTGTTGGCGGATGTTCAAATTCATCACTGGACGCATGGCGAACCATGGAAAGTACTGTTGATTAAAATTGGTTTGATTGCCATCCTGCTGCCATTGCATCATTGGCTCGAAGAAAAAGTGATCCACCATTTAACCACCAGGGACCTTTTAAAAAGTGAAAAATTAAAATTCTTCAGCAGGCGAATAAAAGCCAGTGAAGCGAATGTTTAAAACTTAACCTGGTAAAAGCAACAGGCGATTTCTTTATTTTAGATAAACGGCAGGTATTTGCTCTTTTTGCCCAGTATATCCAGGTCATTTGCACCCAGCCACTTGCTTAATACGGTGGCGTAAACATCTTTAAAGTCCACTTTGTATTTAAGATCACCTTCATTTAAATCGGCGAGGTCGGGCATCGCATTGAGCAGTCCTTTTTCCTTTAATCCGCCGCTGATAAAAAACATATTATTGGCAGTGCCGTGGTCTGTTCCACCGCTTGCGTTTTGTGTTACCCTTCTTCCAAATTCACTAAAGGTCATCATCAAAACGTCTTTAAAGCGGTTGTTCTTTTTAAGGTCTGAGGTAAAAGCTTTTACTGCGTCGTTCAATTCAGTGAACAATCTTTTCTGTTGATTCTCCTGGTTTACGTGCGTGTCAAAACTGCCCAGCGAAACATAATATATTTTGGTATTGATATCGGATAGAATCAACGAAGCAATGGTTTTTAAATCTTTTCCCAGTTCAGTTCCGGGATACATTTCATTGGTGGGATGCAATTTGCTTTGCTGAAAAATATAGTCTGCACTGCTGAGTGTTCCGCTCATGGTTTTGTAGAGATAGTCGGCCGTTTCCTCACCGGCGTGATGATCTGCATTGATATCCCTGAAAAATTTGTCATTGCTGGTATTGTATAATTTACGTGGGTCCTTAAACGCCAGTCCGTTGTTGTTGTCACCTTTTAAAGCAAGGCTTAAAATGTCGTCAATCTCTACTGCCTGTGTTGGTTTATCGCATCCTTTACACTGGGCATCCAGGTATCGGCCAATCCACCCCGTATTCACGTAATCGCTGCTGTTACTGGCACTATGCCAAATGTCCATACTTCTAAAGTGTGAGCGATCGGGGTTGGGATAACCCACACTGTTCATAATAGCAAGATTGCCTTCATCATATAATCCTTTGAAGGCTTCCAGGGCGGGATTGAGGCCTGCCTCTCCGGTGAGTGATAAAGCTTTGTCTTTTGCAATACCCAACCTCGGCCTGGCTTTATAGTAGATATCATTTTGAACAGGGATAACAGTATTCAATCCATCGTTACCACCGCTAAATTGTATAACCACCACCACCTTATTACCCGGCGGCACCATCATCGGTTTTTCAAATGCTTTTAAAAATTTAGGCAACATAAAAGATGCAGTAGCCAATGAGCCGATCTGTAAAAATTCTTTGCGTTTGATAAGCATGATGATAGCTTTAAATTTTTTGGTTGTAATTGTTAGTGAAGACCTCACCCCCAACCTCTCTACTTCTATAAAATTGAAATCTTCAAGCCTTGTAAAACCTCACCCCCAACCCCTCTCCAAAGGCAGAAGGGAGTTTGACCCTGATGCCTCAAAGCACTTTTCTTTTCGGATTATCAGTGCCATATTTTTGGTGGATTATTTCGAATCAGCTTTGTATTTTCCAGTTCTTTTTGATGAAACATCATCGCCGTTTATAGTATATTCCGAAGGAGAGGGGAGCCCGACCCCTGTGAATTTTTATATCTTTTTTTCGATTTTTGAAAGTCCTCGTCTCCATTTTTTTATTTCCATAAAATCAGAACGCCCTTGCCTTTCTCCCCTTCAGGGGCCGGGGCTGTCAACACAACTGGTACTCCGGTGTACTCATCAAATGAATAACAGCACTTTTAATATAGTTTTCCCTGCTTTCATTGTTGAGGTATTTTGCCAACAGATTACTGCTTGCTCTGCTTTTTGATTGCAATACTGTTTCCGAAATTTTTGGCAGCAGGTTTTCTCTGGATATCTTTTCAAATATTTTCACTGGCAGTTGCCAGTCTACTACCGCAGCTCCATTTTTAATTGCCGCAGTCGCTTTCTTTTGCCGCTTCAATTTCTCGTCTGTCATTTGGCCCATCATTACATCATCATCGCTTTTCGGACGAATGTTAATGTCTTCATTTGCTGCAACGATTTGTGGTATGCGCAACCGCAGCATGAGTGTGCTGCTATCAATCCAGCTTTTACCACCGGGCCAGCCTGCAACATTGGGCGGGTAAAAGAGAATTTGCCCCAGTGCACGTTGAAATAATAATTGTGCGGCATTGTTTTCCAGTTCCATAGGAAGTAGCCGCCGTATTCCTGCCAATAGCTCAACCGGCGATTTTATCCTTGTACCAATATTTTTTTCATTGTAAAACCAATCACTGGTAAAAATATCCTCCATTAATTTTTTAATATCGTACCCGTTTTCATAAAAACGGTTAGCCAGCCAACCGACCATTTTTTCATCTACGTTTTCATTTACAAAAAAGCGGTAAATTTTCCGGGTGATAAAAACAGCCGTTTGCTTTTGTTCCAATAAAATATCAATGATATCATCGCCATCAAAATTGCCTGTTTTGCCCAGGAATGTTTTGCTGTCTTCATCATGCAGGTTTTTACGGAACACAAATTCGCCCTGCAGGTTAAAGCCCCACCCGGTAAACGCTCTGGCTGCTTCCTTTACATCCTGCTCTGTATAATTCCCCCTCCCCATGGTAAACAGTTCCATTACTTCCCTTGCAAAATTTTCATTGGGTCGTTGTTTGCGGTTTTGCTGATTATTTAAAAACTGAAGCATGGAGGGGCTTTTGCTCACTTCCCTTAAAAGATCTCCGAAATTGCCAAATGCATTTGTCCGGATGACATCCAGTAACTGTTGCTGGTAAAAAATATTGATTACCCTGCAGGCAAAGTGGCCATGCCAGAACAGGCTCATTTTTTCTCTAAACTGTGCTTCGCTGTTGATGATTTCATCCATCCAGCGTAGGTTCAGATTTTTAATATCTTCCCTTGACTGTTTCTGCATTGCCTTCTTCTGTTCGGACGTTAATTTTTGTAGCTGACTAAGATCCTGGATACCCTTAACCAATCCATCAAACAAGTTGGAAGCCACATCTATTTTTCCCGGATTTTTAGAAGAGGTTTTTACTAACAATTCCCATAACTTTTTTTGAGATATGCCATCAAGATCTGCTGCATTTTCAGCCATCGGGCCAAAAGCTGCCCTCCACAATAGATGTTGATTTTTTAACCTGTTTGAAACTTGCATGCGATAGGATAGTTTTAGATGAAACCGTTTTCGTGGTTAAGGTTCGTATGACGTGTACTTTATAAATTAGTTTAATGCACAGTTGAAAATGCCTGCCGGATTAATTGAACGTAAATTAGCTTTTTAAACTGATTTAGTTAACTTGTAGCAACATACGGTTGTCACATGAACGTTAAAGCATTTAAATATCTCTCACCTGCCAGTATTTACATATTGGCCTTTGTTGCTTTTTTTTCACACGATTGGTTAACCTGGTCACCGGTTATGTATGCATGGATCATTCTGCCGCTGGTAGAACTGGTATTGAAACCGGATGAAAAAAATATGAATGCTGCCGAAGAAGAACTGGCTAAAAAAGATACCGTGTACGATTGGATGCTGTACACATTTGTTTTACTCCAGTTTATTGCGCTTTTTGTCTTTTTACAATCGATGAAAACCGATTTGCTGAGCGGTTGGGAAATTGCCGGGCGGGTTGCCTCAATGGGCTTATTATGCGGCACATTTGGCATCAATATCGGGCACGAGTTGGGCCACCGGGTAAATAAATTTGAACAGGGCCTGGCAAAAGCTTCCCTGCTTACTTCCTTGTACATGCATTTTTTTATTGAACACAATAAGGGGCATCATAAAAATGTAGCTACGCCCGAAGATCCCAGCAGCGCCCGGTATAATGAGCCGGTATATGTTTTTTATTTCC
>JBBQTL010000082.1:0-20990 GCA_038213285.1 Chitinophagales bacterium | reverse complement strand
GGCAGAACCTTGCCCCAAATACTTAATGCTCTGTATATTTCCCGTAACCGCATGTGTCACTTCTGCAGGGTGCATTTCAAATCCGATAGCTATCGGATCATCCTGCTCTGACGGCGCAACAAAAGCAGTATACACTTTTATAAATTGGCGTGTGGCAGTATTTAAGTTGGCTTATTTCCCCCTGCACTTCACCTTACCCCCCGCCCCTCTCCCAAGGAGAGGGAGCTCGACTCTGAAAATTAGAAATTGTATTCAATTAATTATCAGGGAGCTTACAATGGTGTATATAATTGTCGCAGCGCTAAGTAGTTGGTGAAGACACCAACCACGGCCCAGCCTCGGTCGGTGTCCACGGACCGAAAACGGGAGTGACATCCGATCGCTATCGGATTTTACATGCACCCCTTCTGCAAGGCCAACTTTTTCCAAAAGTGGTGGTTTATACACATTCCAATACATCCACGAAGCCCTTTTTTAATCTTACCAGGCGCCGTTTAGATTTTTTTACGAACATCTCCTGTCATCAACTGTTTCTTCTCCCGCAGGCTTTAGTTCGGTTACACAAGGTCCATTCAGTCCGCTTGCATTTTACACACGTATGCAAGCCGGTCAGGCATGCTTTTAATTTGTCCAGTGCATTCTTCCGTTTGTTACTTTTTAAGTTGCAGCCGCAAAAGTTAATTCAAATGTAGTTCCTTCTCCAGGTGTGCTTCTCACCGTAATATTTCCTTTTTGGGCATCCATTATATTTTTACAGATCGTAAGGCCTATGCCGGTACCTTCATAAGTTGTTTTGGAATGTAATCTTTGAAAAGCATCAAATATTTTTGAAAAGTAACCTGGTTCTATTCCAATGCCATTGTCGCTGATATCTATTATTACCCGGTCTTCTTCCTGCCTTCCCGTAATTTGTATCACCGGTTTCCCGGAATTAAATTTTAAAGCATTACTTAAAAGATTCAGGAAAAGCTGGGTGAGGTATATTTCATTTCCTGATATTTTCGGTAACGCTGAATAGTTGATACTAGCTTGTTTCTCTGCAATCTTTATCTCCAGGTCTGTAATGGCCCTTTCTAACGAAAGTTGAGGATCCAGCGGAGTTAAAATTAATTCCTGTTGTATGGAGGACAGCATCAGTATATCATCAATAAGCGACTTCATACGGGCGGTAGCATTTGTAATCTTGTCAATCTGCACTAAACTCTTTGGTTCAAATTTGCCGGTATTGGTTAGTTTCAGCATTTCAACGTAGGTTGATATTTTTCTCAAAGGCTCCTGCAAATCGTGTGATGCCATTGAAGCAAAACCTTCCAGTCTTTGATTGGCATTTTCAAGTTGCTGTTCGGCTGCAATTCTTCGTATAATTTCCTGTTCAAGCTCAACGCTTGTTTTTTGAGAAAAAGCGGCAGGCAAAATTTTAATTAAATGAAGAACCGTTAGTACGCTCGCCAGTCCTGTAGCAAATTTTATGAGCGCATTTAACCGGTACATGGGTAACCAAAACATCATCGCATCAATGAAATGTGTAGTTCCGCATAAAAGAATAAAGGCTGCAAAATAAAGATAGGTCTGGTTAAACTTAAGTGCTCCATTTTTTTTAGACAAATAATTAATAATGATAAGAGGAATCAGGAAATACGAAAGCCAGATCATCAAGTCACTGATAATATATAACCAACCATGAAAATCTGACCATTCACCGCAGTGCCATCTCGGGGGCCACGAGGCGGTACTAAACAATCCATAAAAAAAATCTTTCACCTGTTCTATCATATCATTAAGATTTTGATAATTTACTTATTAGTGTGTCGTTAAGTAATTGATATGTATTCACCGGTTGAGAAATCTGCGGATAGAATTTGTTGAAGTTTTACGCTAAACAGCTTGAATTCGTTTGGTTTTGTAATAAAAAATATAGCCCCCAATTTTATTGTTAATTCTTTTTCGCTAAGAATATTTGATGTGGAGAAAATTCCGATTGGAATTTTGTTTAACACATTTTCTTTCTTTATCTGAATTAGAAACTCGAAGCCATCCATTACAGGCATGTTCAGGTCAAGGAATATCAGCTCCGGTAAAGAGGTGCTTACCTTTAACTGATCTAATGCAATTTTCCCGTTAGCTGCTGTGTCGCAACGAAGTGTTGGATTAATAGATTCTAATGCATCCTTAAAAAAAAACTGGTCGTCTTCGTCATCATCAATTAAAAATATTTTGTTCATGTTGTTGGTATGTAGATAGTGAATATAGAACCAATGCCGGGCACGCCTTCTGCTACAATAAATCCATTGTGGTTAGTAACAATTTTTTTGACGATGGCCAAACCAATGCCTGTGCCAGAATACTCGTTCTTGCCATGCAACCGCTGAAATATTTCAAAAATTTTAGTTGCGTATTCTTGATCAAAACCAATACCATTGTCGGCAATTTTTATAGCGTAATAGTCTTTTTGATTTGCTGACGGGTGTTCAATTTTTTCTCCTTCTACAATTGAAGCAGCAATCTTGATATGTGGTTTGATTTGCGGCCGGCTGTATTTAATGGCATTGTCAATAAGATTTGTAAAGAGTTGGGAAAGTTGAATATGCGATGCATTGATTGTTGGAAGATTTTCGTATTCAACCACCGCTTGTTTTTCAGTAATGACCAGTTGAAGGTCGTCTTTTGATTCTTCTACAATGGCATTTAAATCACAGGGTTCAAAAATTAACTCAGTTGCAGATGTGCGGGAGAAATCGAGCAGCGATACAATAAGATTTTGCATTCGTTCGCCTGCGGAAATAATGCGGTTAAAATAATTCTGTGTTTTTTCTGAAAATTTCTCTGTTTCTGCAATATGCTTGCTGAATAACTGAATTTTGCGCAAAGGTTCCTGTAAATCGTGACTGGCAATAAAGTTGAACGAATGAAGTTCAGCATTTGCGTTTTGGAGAGCGATATTTTTTGTTTTCATTTCTTGAGCCGCTAATACATTTTCGGTTACATCACGGCTAACTGTCATCACTCCATACACTTCTTTTTCATTTTGAAGCGGGATGAAATCTACGTCGAAATATTTGCTTCCATAAAAAGATTTGTATCCTTTTTGGGAAATGATGTTCCCTTCCAATGAAGAAAGGACATTAGCATAAGCACCACTTTGATGCACATGTGGAACCACTTCGTACATTTTTTTACCAATGACACCGTCAGGAAAATGTTCGGCTAAGGTTTGCATGGCGGCTTTATTCATAGACATATACCGCAGGTCTTTGTCAAAAGCAATAATCAAATCAATGGATGAATCGATGAGGGTTTCAATAAAAATGTTGCGTTCCGCTAATTCTGCTGTGCGCTCTTCTACTTTCTCTTCTAATGCTTCACTGAAGTTTTTTTGTTCGGTAATATCCGTATTGGTTCCTATCCATCGCTCAACTTTACCGTTGGCATCTTTTAAAGGGTACACACGTGTAAGAAACCAGCGATATTCACCGTCGTGCCTGCGCAGCGGAAAGGTTCGCTCAAATGCTTCATCTTTTTTCAAAGCTTCATTTGTAAACTCCTTCACTTCTTTAATATAGTTGGGGTGATGCACTTTTTCCCATCTCAAACTCTCCATTTCTTCAAACGTGGTTCCGGTATAATCATACCATCGTTGGTTATACCAATATATCCTTCCGTCAACATTGGCAATCCATGCCATGTTTTGAATGTTGTTGGTAATTGTGCGAAAGTGTTCTTCACTTTGATGAAGGGTTTGCTCCGATGTTTTTCGTAAGGTGATATCTGTAGAGGTGGCAATCACTTTAATCAGCACGCCATTGTCGTCATAAAGTGGCGATGCCTTGGATAGGAGCCAGAGAGATGTGCCCGTTTTTTTATGGATCAATTGTGAAACCACTTCTGAAGACTTACCGGTTTTAAAAGCTAACGCTGTAGAATTTTGATCAACAGGCATTGGTTCACCTTGTTCATTCAATATCGTGAAAGTTTCGTATGCCGTTTTTCTCAACTGGAATATATCTTTTTCGGTAAGCACCTCTTCTATCGTTGCATATCCTATCTGATTGGCGCCAATTTCATTTAGATATAGAATTTTACCTGTTTTATCAAAATTATAGATGGCAGAAGGCACATGCTGCAAAGTGGTTTCAAAAAGTTTGTGGGCTTCTTTAATTTTTTCCTCTGCTTCCCTTTGTTCGGTAATGTCGATGCTTATGCCGGTCAGTGTTTCAGCTTCGCCCTTATCGTTGTAATAATATTTTCCGACTGAACGAATACAACGGAGAACCCCATCATTTGCCCTGTTAATGCAATAATCTACATCATAAGTAGTATGGTTAACTCTTGCCTCTTCTACTTTTTCAGAAACCTTTTCTTTATCACCGGGTAAAATAATTTTATACCAATCCTCATATGCCAGGTCTTGCCGATGCTCATTATACCCCCACATTTTTTTATGCAAAGCACTCCATACTAATTCTTGTTTTTGTACGTTAAACGACCAGGTGCCCACATTGGCAGAATCGGTGGCAAGTTTTAAATGTGATGCCATTTTTTCTACCGCTTCTTCCGATTTCTTTTGTGCGGTAATATCAGCCCTTATTGCAACATACTGGTAAGGTTTTCCAAGCTCATCCAGAAACGGAACAATGGTAGTGTCTACCCAGTAATTGGTTCCATCTTTTGCTTTGTTTTTTAATTCACCTTTCCATGTTTTTCCGTTGGAAATGGTTGTCCATAGATTGCGGATAAAATCTTTGGAATGATAACCGGAATTGATGATGCGATGGTCTTGCCCTATTAATTCATGACGTGTGTATTTTGAAATTGTGCAGAAGTTATCGTTCACATATTTAATAATTCCTTTCTGGTCGGTAATGGCAACAATGGACGATTCATCAAGCGCATATTTATAATCCGAAATTTCTCTTACATTCTTTTCAATTTGTTTGCGGGCATTCACAGCTTCTGTTACTTCCATCGCTATTGATATGATGCCATAAATCTCATTATCCAAATCACGCAATGGCTGAAAAACTTTATTGAAATAAGCCTGTTCTGGTTTTCCGGTGCGATTAAGTTGAACCGGTACTTCGTTGGCGATAAAAGGCTCTCCCTTAGTAAATACTTGGTTGTATATTGTTTTTAACCCGTTTTCCATTTCAGGCGATACTTCAAACAGCGGTTTGTTGATTACCTGATCATAAGGTTTCCCCCCAATTTCGAGGGCTGCATTATTAACGGTATCTACAATAAAAGAAGGCCCCAGATATGTGGTAATAGCCATCGGTGCCTGCAATATGAGGTTGCGGAATTTAGCTTCACTTGCTTCAATTTGTTTGCTTGCAATTGCTTGTTGTGTAATATCCTGCAGTGTTCCATTAAAACGGTAAGGCTTTTTCTTATCTCCAAACCATGCTTTGCCTTTGGCCCGTACAATACGTTCTTGGTTCTTAACAGGGTTAATTATGCTGTATTCAATATCGTACAACCCACCGGATTCATATTCCATAGCTCGTTGTATAGCTTTTGAAACACGACTTCTATCTTTTTCAACTATCAATTCTATTGCCAGCGAAAGGTCAAGCTCCATTTCATGCGGTAGACCAAACCATTCTTTAAGTCGGTTATTGGAAATAAATTTATTTGTTACCGGACTATACTCCCAGGTACCTAATTGGGTTGCTTCAATAGCGAAACTCAGTTGATCATTACTCTCAGCTAATTTTTTAAGATTATTTACTTTCCCGGTCGTTTCAGTACAGGTTACATACACGCCGGCAGTCAGACCACTTTCGTCTTTAACCGGGCTGTAGCTGAATGACCAGTAAACATCTTCCATTTTTCCATTTCTGTAAATGGGCATTATTTGGTCTTCCCTCCAGGTGGCTTCGTCACCTGTTAGCACCTGGTCAATCAGCGGTTTGATAATATGCCATATTTCCGGCCATTCTTCTTCGCCCTTTTTGCCGAGGATGCCAGGATGTTTGCCCTTATTACCCAGGCTTTGGCGATAGGCATCATTGTAAAAACAAATGTGTTGGGGTCCCCAAATAAGGAACATAGGGAATTTTGAATTAAGCAAAATCCCCAGGGTTGTAAGCAGGCTTTGTGGCCATTTATCTGCCCCGCCAACGGGAGAAGATTCCCAGTTGTATGCCCGCATTAATGCACCCATTTCGCCACCACCTGAAAGAAATTGCAAATATTTAATCATTAAATTTTGTTTATTAAGCAGACATAACCAATTTGTTAGTTACCAGACCTAAAATTTTTCCAAATTTAATTGGGGATGAAAGCCTTGCATGCTGAAATAAAATTATCAGGCATTTGCAGGATCTGTAGAAAATGCTGCTGTACAATTTTTTCCTCAAACAATTTTATTGCCTTTTAAATTTATGTAATCAGCATTTTCGAATTCTTCAATATTGGTGCCATCTTTTAATATGCCATGTTAGCCGGAAAGTTCCAAAATGAATTGTAATAAATAAGACATTCCCTATTTGAATAAGATATGTTTCTTTCATTATATTTTTGGGGGATCTGTTCATTTTGGGCCTGGTAATTTTTATAGAAATTGTTTTATTTTTTATAGACTTCCTGCGTTTGGGTGAGCAGGTTTTATATATTTGGTTCTTCAATATATTCGAAGTCTATCGGCAGCCAAATTTATTGCGCACAATATTCCAATCTTTCTACTGATGTGGTCACTATTTCAATTAACACTGCATACGTTATAATAAATCACCGGATTTAAAAGCAACCCAAACTCATTCACATTTTATGCTGCAATGACTAATTCAGGAAAGAAAAGCAATCACCAGTTGTTTCCACTGAATATCCGAAAAACTAAGGATTGCCCCATTTGCAACTACTTTGTTCCTCACCGTATCAATTATATTTTCGGTCTGCTTATTTGGTTTTTCATTTCTACCGTGAATTTCGGCAGTTACTCCAGTCCCTTCTCTTCTAACTAAAAAAGTAGTGGTTGCTGCTTTAGTAAAAAAGTGAGCCGTTGATTGTTTATCATTAAGCGGACAGGCGGCTGGCCTTACCCGGACGCTTATTAAATCTGTATCATTTATTTTATCAGTATCCTTGTAAATATTTTCAATCTGAACCCAGTCATAACCATCACCGTTAACCGGACCGGGACCAGGGATATCAATTTTAAAATAATCCTTCTCCTTTGGCAACCTGTTCACTTCATTACCAAACTCATCACATAATTTAAAATTCGCTTTTAAAATTCCATTACAAATGTTTTCCCAATTATTTACATCCAGTAAATGGTTAGAAGATTTGATAAAAAGGTCTACAGCTTCCTGGCTGTTGGTGCATGTTATGGAATAAAAATTATCGGACTTGCTACCGTCTTTCTGCGGTGGAATTGTTTTGAATGACATATATTTTCAATTTAAATTATAATGCTTTGCCAAAATGCTACAACCTAAAAACACTTACTGGCAAAGGAGGGGGTTGCATTGGAAATGATATTTGTTTGGTTTCCGTTTAGCTTTCTTTCCGGTACCAATCTCAATTTTATAGCAGCGTTTTAACCGGGCTGTTGACAATGCTGCCAATTACTTGTTTAACCATTTACAATTTCACCCCCGTTGGGATGTATCACCTGGCCAGTTATATATGCGCCATCGCTGCTTGCAAGAAACAGGTAGGCTGGTGCCACTTCTGCCGGTTCGCCCGCTCTTTTCATTGGTACATCGCTGCCATGTTTTGCTACTTTTTGAGGCTTAAAACTAGACACAATTAATGGTGTCCATATAGGGCCGGGTGCAACAGCATTTACCCGAATACCTTTTTCTACCAGGCTCGCAGACAAGCTTCTGGTAAAAGAAACAATGGCACCTTTGGTAGCGGAATAATCTATCAAATCTGCGCTGCCCCTGTAGGCTGTAACGGACGTGGTATTGATGATTGAACTACCTTTTGACAAAGAAGGCAATGCCTCTTTCGTAATCCAGAACATAGAAAAAATATTTGTTGCAAAAGTTTTTAATAAATTACTGGTAGAAATATCGAGCAGGCTTTTACTTTCATAATGTACGGCAGCGTTATTTATCAGTATATCGATTTTACCAAATTCCTTCACTACTTTCTTTATGGAACTGATGCAAGATTTTTCTTTACTGATATCAGCGGCTATTAAGAGGCATTTTCTTTTGTAATTGTTCTCAACTTCTTTTTTAACTTCCCTGGCATCACTATGTTCGTTTAAATAAATAATGGCAAGATCAGCCCCTTCCTTTGCAAATAACAATGCCACGGCCTTTCCTATACCACTATCGCCGCCGGTAATGACAACGATTTTATTTTCAAGTTTTCGGCCGGTTGGTTGCACAGATGGTGCTGTAGTGGGTTCGGGAACCATGTTCGATTCTATGCCTGGCCTGGCCTGGTGTTGGGGCTTTCGAAGATTTTTTTTGGGGTTAGCTTTCTGCATAAAAAAATATTTATTTGTTTTTGCAACAGAAATATTTGTGCCTTTTTTATTCAGGCTGAATAGCTAACAAAAAAGAGTAATGATGAGGAAATTATTCTACAAAATAAAAAGGGCTGCTTCATTTTAGGAAACAGCCCTTTGCTTGTCGGGATGACAAGATTCGAACTTGCGACCCCACGCCCCCCAGACGTGTGCGCTACCGGGCTGCGCTACATCCCGATGATCCCTTTTCCCCGGTTGATTTGGAAAGGGATGGCAAAAGTAATAGAAATTTTCAATTATAAAAAGAACAACATCCTGTAACTTAGCGCAACTTTTTTAAATTCATGAAGGTTTTAATCAAACAGGCCACCATTGTCAGCACTTCTTCTCCCTTTAACGGACAATCAAAAGACATTTTTATCCAGGACGGCTTTATAACGGCAATTGCAAATAATATAACTGACGATGCAGATCAACTTATTCAGCAGGATGGGTTGCATGTAAGCATTGGTTGGATGGATTCATTCGCTCATTTTTGTGATCCCGGCTTTGAATACCGCGAAACCCTGGAAACGGGTGCCCTGGCTGCAGCAGCCGGTGGGTTTACAGATGTGATGGTTGTTCCCAATACAAACCCCGTGGTGCATACCAAGTCGCAGGTTGAATATATCGTGCAGAAATCCTCCTCCACGGGTGTAACCATTCGCCCGATTGGTGCGGTTACAAAAAATGCAGATGGAAAGGAACTGGCAGAAATGTACGACATGGCCAATTCAGGTGCGATTGCATTCAGTGACGGACTCAGTGCGATACAGGATGGCGGATTATTGCTGAAAGCCCTGCAATATGTAAAAACCATTGATGGCACGATTATACAAATACCAGAGGATAAGAGCATTGGCAGCAGCGGACTGATGAATGAAGGGATTATGTCAACCCAATTGGGCTTGCCCGGCAAACCAGCCATGGCAGAAGAATTGATGGTGGCCAGGGATATCAAACTTACCCGCTATGCTGATAGCAAATTGCATTTTACCGGTGTTTCTTCTGCTAAAAGCCTGGAATATATCAAAAGAGCAAAGGATGCCGGAATAAAAATAAGCTGCTCTGTTACCCCCTACCATTTGTTTTTTTGTGATGAAGACTTACAGCAATATGATACCAACCTGAAAGTAAATCCCCCGTTAAGAACCGCTGAAGACAGGCGATTACTTGTACAGGGTTTATTGGATGGAACCATTGATTTTATTGCCTCGCATCATATTCCACAAAATTATGACAACAAGGTTTGCGAGTTTGAATATGCAAAAAATGGCATGATTGGTTTGGAGAGTTTGTTTGGTGTGGTTTGGTCAATGGTGAATGTTCATCCGATAGCTATCGGATGGTCAATAGAGAACCTGGTTGAGAGATTGGCTGTATCTCCAAGGAAAATTTTTGGATTGGAAGTTCCGGAAATAAAAGAGGGGGCTGCCGCTACGCTTACGCTGTTTAATCCCGCTACGGAATACATTTTTGATAAAAATAACATGCAATCAAAATCTAATAACTCTGCTTTTATTGGCAGGAAACTAAAAGGAAAAGTGATTGGAATTATTAACGGCAATAAAATTTATTTGAATTAGATGATGGCGTTAAATGCTACAAAAAAAGGAATGGTTACGGGTATTGCGATGATCCTGGTGTCAGTAATCATTTATTATACCAAAGGTAATTTTGAGAATAAGTTACAATATATCACCTATTCGATTTATGTTGCCGGTATTATATGGACCCTTATTGAATTTTCACGGTCTCAAAATAATTCCAACAAGTTCGGGGCTTATTTTTCACAGGGCTTTAAATGTTTTATTGTTGTTACCCTGTTGATGGTAGTTTTTACGGTTGCCTTCTTATTGTTGCAGCCACAATTAAAGGATGAGATGGCGGTATTTTACAGAGCTGAACTGGTAAAAACAGGCAATTATACGCTGCCAGAAATAGAAGAAAAACTTACGGTTGCAAAAAAAAGTTTTATTCCATCGTTGGTGATGGGGGCAATATTTGGTTACCTTGTAATTGGGGCAATGGTAACGGCCATTACTGCCGGTTTTTTAATGCAGAAGATTAAAACTTCCGCCTGATATAAAAGTGATGTTGTGGAGGAGTTGATTAGAAATAAAATGCACAAGAGGGCGACGCAACGATGCTGCTAAAAGCTTCCTGGCCCGGACAAAAAAACAATAAAACGTAAATGCTCCACCCTGATGGGTGTGAAAATAAAAAGGGGTATGGATATTTCAGTTATAGTTCCGCTTTACAACGAAGATGAATCACTACCCGAGCTGGCTGCCTGGATTGAAAGGGTAATGCTTACCAATCATTTTACCTACGAAGTAATTATGGTGGATGATGGCAGCAACGACCATTCGTGGGATGTAATTGAAAATCTACACCAGCAAAATAACAATATACGGGGTATCAAATTTCAACGCAATTATGGCAAAAGCGCCGCACTGAACGAAGGCTTTAAGGCGGCCATGGGCGATGTGGTTATTACGATGGATGCAGATATGCAGGACAGCCCCGATGAAATTCCGGATCTTTTTAAAATGATTGCAGTAGATGGTTTTGATATGGTGAGCGGCTGGAAAAAGAAAAGGTTTGACAATAAACTCACTAAAAACCTTCCTTCCAAATTATTCAATTTTACTGCCAGCAAAGCCACTAAAATAGAGTTGCACGATTTTAATTGCGGTTTGAAATCATACAAAAATAAACTGGTTAAATCCATTGAAGTGTACGGTGAAATGCACCGCTACATCCCCGTATTGGCCAAATGGGCGGGCTTTAACAAGATTGGCGAAAAAGTAGTGGAACACCGCCCGAGAAAATATGGTGTTACTAAATTTGGCTGGAGCCGGTTTGTAAATGGATTTCTCGATTTAGCCTCCATTTTATTTATGGGCAAGTTTGGTAAAAAGCCCATGCATATTTTTGGCTTATGGGGCAGCATTGTTTTTTTTGTAGGTACCTGTATCTGGATCTACCTCTTTGCTGAAAAAATATTTTTTTCAAGATTTAATATGACGGACCGGCCCTTGTTTTATGTGGGCATCATATCCATCGTAATTGGTACTCAACTGTTTTTAGCCGGCTTCCTGGGCGAATTAATTGCCCGCAATTCATCTGACCGGAATTATTATTTAATCGATCAAAAAATCGGCATTAAGTAGATTATGCAGCAAACCAGTTTCAACCTGCATATTGAGGGCGGTAAAAAAATTGTGATCATTGGCCCTGCACATCCACTGAGAGGTGGATTGGCAACCTACAATGAACGGCTTGCCAAAGAATTTATATCGCAGGGCAACACAGTTAGCATGTACAGTTTTTCCTTGCAATACCCCGGCTTTTTATTTCCCGGTACTACCCAATATACTACCGACCCCGCCCCTGCCAATCTCGATATTCATTCGGTTATCAACTCAGTTAACCCGCTTAACTGGATCAGTATCGGAAATGAAATAAGGAAGCTGCAACCCGATGTAATTGTGGTAAGATATTGGCTTCCGTTTATGGGGCCATGTCTTGGTACTATCTTACGGATCGTTAAAAAAAACAAGCACACCAAAGTGGTTTGCATAGCTGATAATATCATACCGCATGAAGCAAAGCCCGGTGATAAAATCTTCACCCAATTTTTTGTAAAACCGGTAAATGCTTTTATTACCATGAGTGGAAAAGTGATGGAAGACCTGCAGTTATTTGCAGCGGCTAAACCAGCTAAATTTGTACCTCACCCCATTTATGATAATTTCGGAGAAAAGATGAGTAAGATCGAAGCCAGGACTCATTTGAAAATTTTGCCGGAAGGAAGGATTGTATTGTTTTTTGGTTTTATAAGAAAATACAAGGGGCTGGATGTACTGCTGGATGCAATGAAAATACTGCAATCCGAAAATGCTGCAAGTGCATTCACACCAATTAAACTATTGGTTGCCGGCGAGTTTTATGAAGACAGGAAGTCGTATGATGATCAGATTGAAAGATTGGGTATTCAAAACGATTTAATAATGGCAACGAATTTTATTCCCGACAGCGAAGTAAAATATTATTTATGCGCCGCAGATGTAGTAGTGCAACCTTACAAATCTGCAACGCAAAGTGGAGTAACGCCCCTCGCCTATCATTTCGAAAAGCCGATGATTGTAACCAACGTAGGCGGCTTGCCTTCCCTGGTACCGGATAATAAGGTGGGGCTGGTAGCCGAACCCAATGCGGAATCCATTGCCCAAAAAATAAAACAATATTTTGAAATGGGCGAATTGTATTTCCTGCCACATTTATTGGAAGAAAAGAAAAAATATAGCTGGAGTAAAATGACAGAAGCGATATTGGAAGTGGCCTATAAATGAAGCCATTCAGCCATTATTTTTTAAACCCATCAGTAAATTATAATTTCATTTATTGCCGTATATGCAAATCAGCTTATTCACCATTATCGAATTAGCACATTATCAAATTAGCACATTACCATGATCTACCGTAGCAAAGCTCCCCTCCGCATTGGCCTCGCAGGTGGTGGTACAGATGTAAGTCCTTACAGCGATGAGTTTGGCGGCGCTATTTTGAATGCTACCATATCACTATCAGCCTACGCCAGCATTGAACCAATCCCTGGAAATACCATTATCGTAGAGGCGTTGGACCGCAAAGAGGAAGAACATTTTGAATGGTCGCCGGCATTGCCCATAAATGGCACACTTGATCTCTTAAAGGGTGTATATAATCGCATTAATGCTATGTATGGATTGCCGTCTTCCGGTTTTCGGCTGTCTACTTTTGTTGATGCACCAGCAGGCTCGGGGCTGGGGACTTCTTCCACCCTGGTGGTGGCTATTTTAGGCGCATTTGTGGAGATGCTTAAGTTACCCCTGGGCGACTACGATATTGCGCATCTTGCTTACCAGGTAGAAAGAGAAGATCTTCTATTGGCAGGAGGAAAGCAGGACCAATATGCAGCAACCTTTGGAGGGGTAAATTTTATGGAATTCTATGGTGACGACCAGGTGATTGTTAACCCGTTGCGCATCCGGTCTGAATATTTACATGAGCTGGGGAATAATCTTGTACTGTACTTTACTGCAACCTCCCGGGAAAGCGCAGCCATTATTAAAGAGCAGGTAAAAAACGTGCAGGACCGGAATGAAAAGAGCATTGAAGCCATGCACCAGTTAAAGGAACAGGCAAAGATGATGAAAGAAGCTTTACTGAAAGGCAAGCTAAATGAGATCGGTGAAATCCTTGATTTTGGATTTGAACAAAAAAGGCGCATGGCAGATAATATCAGCAATTACAGTATTGAAGAAATATATGAGGCCGCTAAAAAAGCCGGTGCAATGGGCGGAAAGATCAGCGGTGCAGGCGGCGGTGGGTTTATGATCTTTTATTGCCCTAAAAATACCCGCTATGCGGTAATAGATTCCCTGAAATCCTTTGGGGGTGAAATAAGGGATTACTCATTTACTAAGTATGGGTTAACGACGTGGACGATATAGAAAGGAAAGAACGATAAAGGTTTATTTTATCTATTTAACTATGAAGCAAATAATTAATTTCTATATCCAAAACATTTTTATATTTGGTTGTTCTAAACTCTAAACAAACAACTTAATCCACGCACTTTACTTTATGAAAAAAATTCTACTTGCATGTACTGCTTGCTTATTTTCAATTATTAGTTTTGCACAAATAGGAATCGGCACAAACGCTCCAGCTGAATCAGCACAATTAGACGTTAGCAGCAGTAATAAAGGATTCTTACCTCCACGGGTAGCACTAACAGCTACTAACGTAGCAGCCCCTGTAATTAATCCTGCAACGGGCTTATTAATTTTTAATACGGCGACAGCCGGTGGTACCCCAACAAATGTTGTTCCTGGTTATTATTATTGGAACGGAGTTGCGTGGTACCCGGTTGTTAATAAAGGCAATACTCCCGGCGATATGCAATATTGGAACGGATCACGCTGGGTAATGATTCCGTTAGGTTTAAATGGGCAAATGCTTACTATTTGTAATGGTATACCCACCTGGGGGCTATGTCCGGCCACAACTGTAACATTAAAACCAGCCAATAATTTGTACGAAGGATTTGTAGACAGTTTTTATCCAAATGGCTGGAATAACAACGATACTCAATTAGATATGGCTGCATGGACTGCCAGCGGTCAGTTTTTAGCGCAAAGAACATTTATCAAATTTGACTACGCTGGTATTCCTCCTGGAGCTACAATTGATAGTGCAAAATTATTTTTGTATGCTATGCCTAATCCTCATGGAGGTAATGGGATTGATGCCCATTATGGACCAGCCAATGCATGCTTCATCAGCCGTATTACTTCAAGCTGGACACTTCCAACACCCTTTACCTGGAGTAATCAGCCGTTAACATCATCGACTAACAAAGCTGTTATTCCACAAAGTACTTCTTCCTTTCAAAATAGTGTAATTGACGTTACGGCCCTTGTTAAAGATATGCAAACCAATGGCAACAATGGATTTGCATTAACCTTACAAAGTGAAACCATTTATAATATCAGGCAATATGTTTCAAGTTATAATACTGATGTTACTAAACACCCGGCCCTGGTAATCTCTTATCATTAATTTAGATTTAATTTTTTGAAAGGCTCTTTGTCAAAACAAAGGGGTGCATTTCAATTTTTCGCAGTATTTACGGGCTACTTAGTTCTGCCGTTAAAGCGTTCAGACGTTTTTATTTCTTTATTAACTCAACGTTTTTGGGCAGTAACGGCGATTTACTCTTTATTTAGTTCCTAATTAAAGAGCGACAATTTGAAACGCACTCAAACAAAGAGCCTTTTTATTGAATTTGTAAATACTTTTGTAACCATCCTCCCAAAAACGATAGAATAAATATGTCCGAACGTATAAAAGATATTATCTCCCAATCACTACTTGTTAAACAACACATTTTATCAGATCAACAATTATTGCAAACTGTGCAAGATTGTAGCGATGTGATGATAGCAGCATTTAAGAATGGCAATAAAATATTATTTTGCGGCAACGGGGGCAGTGCAGCGGATGCACAACATTTGGCTGCTGAATTTTGTGGCCGCTTTTATATTGACCGGGATGCCCTGCCGGCGGAAGCGCTGCATTGCAATACCTCTTACCTCACTGCAGTGGCCAACGATTATAGTTTTGATGTTATTTATTCCCGCATGATAAAAGGAATTGGTAAAAAGGGAGATGTGCTGGTGGGATTGAGTACATCGGGCAATAGCGAAAACATTGTAAAAGCATTTGAAATGGCGAAAGAAAAAGAGATGACTTCGATCGCTTTTACCGGGCAAACCGGTGGTAAAATGAAGGAGCTTGCAGACTACTTGCTGAATATACCAAGCATTGATACACCAAGGATACAGGAGTGCCATATATTACTGGGCCATATCATTTGCCAGTTGGTGGAAGAGGGTATGGACTCAAAGTAGGGTGAACTTATTTATCGGGTGTTCCATAAACATCCTTGGTTTTAAAAACCTGTGAAGTTTGATCCTAAGTGCCGGATGAATTTAAAATGGACTATTTATTTAATTTATTCAGAAAAAATGGTGAACAATAACATCGCAAGTCCGGGCAAAGTGGAAAAAGGAGAACGTGTTGCTATGATACTAGCGGGCGGGTTAGGTACAAGGCTGCAAAGCGTTGTAGCCGATGTACCCAAGTGCATGGCTCCTATCAAAGGGATACCTTTTATTAATTATGTAATTACCCATTTACAAAAAAACGGTATCAAACAATTCATTTTTTCCCTGGGATATAAAAGTGAAATCATCATTGATCACCTGGATAAAAACTATCCGCATATCTCCAAAACCTATGTTGTGGAAAAAGAACAACTGGGTACAGGAGGTGCTATCAAAGAAGCCTGTAGATATGTATCCGAAAAAAATGTGGTCATTGTAAACGGGGATACTTTGTTCAATATTGAGCTTGACAAGATGATTGCCTTCCATACCAATCATGCTGCTGATTGTACCATCGCCTTAAAATTATTACCTGACTGTAGCAGGTATGGTACAGTGGTCATCAATAGTCAGTCGCTGGTAAAAGCATTTACTGAAAAAAGGGAGTCAGGGCGGGGATATATCAATGGTGGCATTTATATGCTGGATGTAAATAGTTTTTTAAATGATTTACTGCCCGTTCAATTTTCATTTGAGAAAGAATGGCTGCAAAAGAATTTTGGTGTGAAAAAGATTTATGGTGTAAAAAACAACCGCTACTTTATTGATATTGGCATACCGGAAGATTTTGAAAAAGCAAATGCACAATTGGAAAAGGTGATTGATATGAATGGTGAATGGTGAAGGGTCAATGGTGAATCAATGTCGTTTACTTAGCGCCTTATTTTCACGCAAAGACGCAAAGGAATAAAAAAAGACGCAAAAAAAATATAAGATCAGCTTTGCATCTTTTTTTCTTTGCGTAAAAATTTTCTTAAGTCAACGACATTGAATGGTGAAAGGTCAATGGTGAATGGTGAATGTTGACTTGATCTTTCAGGGGGCGAAACGTGACTTCAGCTCTCCTGATTGACTACTTACGAATCAGGATTCAAGTCTCACCATCAATGATTCACGCCTCACGTTGAACGTCTAACGACGAACGATTCACCACCCGGCCTCACGATTCACGCTACACAAAAAACACTACCATGCAGATAAACCAGCCCCCCATACAAATAGATAACGAATGGACACTTTTCCTCGACCGGGACGGAGTGATTAACCATGAGAAACATCTCCATTATATCAATACCTGGGATGAATTTGCTTTCTATGAAGGAGTTAAACCAGCCCTCCGGATTTTTGCAGAAAAGTTTAAACACATTTTTGTTGTTACCAATCAGCGGGGCGTAGCCAAGGGAGTAACCAGGGCGTCGGATCTAAACATCATACATCATAATATGGTGGAAGAAATAAAAGCCGCTGGTGGTAGAATTGATAAAATCTATTTTTGTACGGATATGGAATCTGATAGTCCGAACCGGAAACCCAATCCCGGCATGGGTTTACAGGCAAAGAAAGATTTCAAAGAGGTTGATTTTTCTAAATCTGTAATGATAGGAAATAAATTGTCTGATATGGAATTTGGCCGCAACCTTGGATGCTACACCATCCTGCTGCTTACCACCAATCCCGATACCGACCCGGCCGATCCTCGAATAGATGGCGTATATAATTCCCTTATTGATTTTGCATCTACATTAAAGTAATTGCAGCCCATTAGCTAATTAGCATATTATCAAATTAGCTAATTAGCGCTGTAACCTTTCGTTAAATTTAACCAGTTAATCCAAATACCAACACTTATCATTTAATTTTAGCGCATGAAGCAAGGGTTTTTATTTTCATTATTCATTACATGTTGCCTTTTGGCCGGTGCACAACACATCAAAACAAATGACCTGGCTCAGCTACAAAAAAAAGAAGATTCATTAAAGGTGTATGCTTTAAATCTGATACAGGGCATTACTGCTGAAAACCGGTTTAACGCAGACAGCATATTCACCAAAATGTTTGTTCGTGCACTGCTTACGAAGAACTCCTTTTATTATCCATTTGATTCGCTGGAAACCATTTCCAAATTATATGCCCCCGACAGTAGTTTCCGGATTTTCACCTGGCAGATGGTAATCAATGAAAATATAGTTCGCCAGCATGGCGCCATACAAATGAGGACAACTGATGGCGGTTTAAAATTATACCCGCTGATAGATAAATCAGATGTCACCATCAACCTGTCCGACACCTTTGCCAACAACAAAGGTTGGATTGGAGCCGTGTATTACAAAATAATTGCAACCAAAAACGGCAATCAAAACTACTATACCTTATTAGGCTACGATGAAAATAATATCCGCAGTAACAGGAAGATGATTGAAGTATTGAATTTTAATAATGAAGAGCCAACCTTCGGAGGGCCGCTTTTCAGTTTTGAAGAAGACTCGATACGCAAGCCTGCCGTAAGCCGTTATATTTTGGAGTATAAAAAAAATGCCGGTGCAAGGCTTACATACGACCAGGATCTAAACATGATTGTATTTGAACACCTGGAATCAGAATCAAATGAACCCAATAAAAAATGGACTTATATACCTGATGGGGATTATGAAGGCTTTAAATGGAAAAACGGGAAGTGGGTTCACATTGATAAAGTATTTAACCTGGTAACACCCGAAGGAAAAGAACCAGTGCCTGTTCCGCTTAGAGATGCGGAAGGAACCACTAATGAAGAAAAATTACAGAATAATATACCGCAGGAAAAAGTACCGGTAGAAAAAATGCCCAACAGTAAAAAGGAAGTTAAGAAAAAGGCTGTTGTAAAAAAGAAGGTTTGAGAAATTGGGATGATGGATACTGGATACTTGATACTGGATATTGGATGCTGGCTACTTGATACTGGATGCTTGATACTAGATGCTGGATACTGGATATTGGAAACTGGTTATTGAGATATTGAGCCATTGATCTCAGACTTCTATTAAAAAAGTTCCCAAATCAATCACCTCACCTTCGCCGGGTTTATAATTTTCAAGCGTTTGCAGATCCACATCTTCCATTACTTTACTTTGAAAAACAGGCACTTTATTATAGTATAACACAAAGTAAAAATCGGGCAGAATATCCAGCGTTAATGGATTTCCGAAATTCTTATTGCAAACGATCCGGGCCTCCCCTGCCTCATTCAGTTGGCTTTCGCCCAGGTAATCATCCCCAAATACATCCTTATCATACAATCTTACAATGTACTGGTCACCAGTAACAGGCGCATCTTTACCTTTTGCAATAAAAGTGGCTTTTACTTCCACTGCCATTTCTTTATCTAAGGAAAACTTACTCATAAATAATACAATAAATGGTTAGCAATTTTTATTTATTGATCGACTTTCGCCACTGCTACTTAATCAAGGTTTTAAAGCTAGGGTAATAAAAAAGGTGCATCCCTGTAGGTTTTTCCTGGTGGGTCACGCTTT
Source organism: Chitinophagales bacterium (assembly GCA_038213285.1). Classification (GTDB taxonomy): domain Bacteria; phylum Bacteroidota; class Bacteroidia; order Chitinophagales; family Chitinophagaceae; genus Ferruginibacter. Next base: position 1,515 of record JBBQTL010000082.1, on the reverse strand, counting down.
GGGGGTGGCTCACCAGGAAAAACATACGCTGACAACTCAACGTTGATCCGACACTAATCATTTAACTTCAACACCGCCAAAAATGCTTCCTGTGGCACTTCTACATTACCGATCTGCTTCATTCTTTTCTTACCTTCCTTTTGCTTTTCCAATAATTTACGTTTACGGCTGATATCACCACCATAACATTTGGCCGTTACATCTTTACGGATGGCGCTGATGTTTTCCCTGGCAACTACCTTGGCGCCAATAGCGGCCTGTATCGCTATCTGGAACTGCTGGCGGGGTAATAACTCTTTCAACTTCTCACATAATTTTCTACCAAACTCATGCGACCTTGCCCTATGTATCAGTGCGCTCAATGCATCTACTTTTTCTCCGTTCAATAAAATATCCATCTTCACAATATCACTGGGCCGGTATTCAATCGGGTGATAGTCAAAAGATGCATATCCCCTGGTCATGCTTTTTAGTTTATCGTAAAAATCAAATACGATTTCTGTAAGCGGCATATCAAATGTTAGTTCCACCCGGGTTGGTGTTAAATACCCCTGGTTAACCAGGATACCTCTTTTGCCGATGCATAAGGTCATGATATTGCCGATGTATTCGGGCTTGCTGATCATCTGCGCCCTGATAAAAGGTTCTTCAATTTTATCTATCCGGGTAGGGTCGGGCATTTCCGTAGGATTGTTTACCGTAATCACTTCGCCTCTGGAAGTAGTGGCGATAAAACTTACGTTGGGTACAGTAGTGATAACCGTTTGATTAAATTCCCTTTCCAGGCGTTCCTGGATAATTTCCATGTGCAGCATTCCCAAAAAGCCGCAACGGAAACCAAAGCCCAATGCCTGCGAGGTTTCCAGCTCAAAAGTGAGTGAGGCATCATTCAACTGCAGTTTATCCATGCAATCCCGCAGTTCTTCAAAAGCATCTGTCTCTACCGGAAAAATACCTGCAAACACCATGGGCTTTACATCCTGGAAACCTTTAATAGATTCCGTAGCGCCATTCACCATAGTAGTGATGGTATCACCCACCTTAACTTCCCTTGCATTTTTAATACCGGTGATAATATAACCCACATCCCCTGCCCTTACTTCGCTTTTCGCTTCCATCCCCAATTTCAAAATCCCCACTTCATCCGCCCCATATTCAAGGCCGGTATTGCTGAATTTAATCTTGTCATTTTTCTTTAAGGTGCCGTTAAAGATGCGGTAATACACAATGATACCGCGGAAACTATTGTACACACTGTCAAATATCAGCGCCTGCAGGGGGGCATCCACGTTACCGGTTGGTGACGGAATGCGTTCAATAATTGCGGTCAAAATTTCTTCGATACCGATTCCACTTTTTCCACTTGCCAGTAATATATCTTCAGGTTTACAACCAATCAGTTCCACTATCTGGTCGGTTACTTCAGGTATCATGGCTCCTTCCATGTCAATCTTATTGATCACGGGAATGATCTCCAGGTTATTGTCAATGGCGAGGTAAAGATTGCTGATGGTT
>JBBQTL010000081.1:0-21011 GCA_038213285.1 Chitinophagales bacterium | reverse complement strand
CGCTTTGTTGGGTGCATTTCAAAGCCGATCGCTATCGTATTTTAAATGCACCCGCTATGTTAATTATTAACATTGATTGTATATTTGTTTTGACATTGAAGGTTTTTCATAAACTTTCTTTGTTATTATACTAAAACAATCTTTATGAATCGTAACTCATTTTTGAAAACTTGTTTAACCGTTGGTACTTTTTTAACGGCTCCTTTTGCCTCTGTTGCAAAAATCAATAGCAAACGAAGAGTAGCTAAAGGTTTTAAAGTGGACGCTGGGAAAGATCGGTTTGATAAACCTATTTCTTTGTTTGAAGGTGATACCTTTTATACAAAAGTGTCTGCAAATGACAGCGATGGAGATGTACATGTATTCGAATCATCACGGGTAAAGGAAGGCGGCCCTTCATTTCATTTGCATTACGAACAGGATGAATTCTGGTACATCATAGAAGGCGAATTTTTATTTAAAGTTGGTGAAGAAACATTTACAGCCAAAGCCGGTGATACTGTGTTCGGGCCAAGACGAGTTCCTCACGCTTTTGCAAAAGTGGGTAAAGGAGAGTCTAAATTATTAATGTTTTTTCAACCTGCAGGTAAAATGGAAGATATGTTTAAAAAGATTAGTGAAGGTGTTACAAGGAATATGACTGAAGAAGAGCAGGATAAATTCAGGCACGGGCATGGTATAAAAAGAGTAGGGCCGCCACTTACTTATTTTAAGAAGTGGTTAGTTTAAAGTATGTACTTGCAACAACTCCCTCTGCCGCAAATGTTCTTCCAAGAAAGTTCAATTGCGCCTAAAAAAATAAAAGCAGACTCTGTGCAGGGCAAAGCAAAACTATAAAGTTGCAAAATATAAATCCACCACTTAGTGTGCCTGGTGATAAAAGCAGGGACATAAATAAAACTACTACTATGCATTTTCTTCAGATTAAAAACTTTAACTGGAAAGAATTATTAATGGGCAGCGAGGATTGGAACTTTTTGCCCGAAGTCATTATTCGTACACTGGTTATGTTCCTGGTTGTTCTTATCAGCCTGAGTATACTGGGAAAAAGGGGTGTAAAACAATTATCCGTTTTTGAACTGGTTGTCATTATTGGTCTTGGTTCTGCAGCAGGCGACCCTATGTTTTATAAAGATGTAGGACTGATTCCGGCTATTATTGTTTTTATTATAGTAATAGGCTTATATAGTTTAGTTACCCATTGGGTTGGCAAAAGCAAAACGATAGAAAATTTGGTTGAAGGCAAACCTGTTTGCCTGATAAAAGAGGGAATGTTTGCTATTGACAACTTTCGCAAAGAGGCCCTGGGGCAGGATGAATTTTTTGCTGAACTTCGGTTAAAATCTGTCTCACACCTTGGGCAGGTAGAAAATGCAATCATAGAAACCAATGGCGGCATAAGCATATTTTTTTATCCGGATGAAGAAGTAAAATATGGATTGCCCATAATGCCCGGATCGCTGGATAATAAGGTAAGCGAAATAAATAAAGCGGGATTTTATTCTTGTATTTTTTGTGGCTATACTAAAAAATCTGAGCCGGTTGCACAGCTTATTTGCCCTGTCTGTAAAAAAAATAAATGGACTGAAGCCAGTAATAAAAAAAGAGTAAGTTAAAAACAGTTTCGTTCAGCACCCCCAGTTCGCAGTGGTTGGTCTCACGAACCATTATGCTTCGCTTTTTGCAATAATCCAACCTTTGCATGGTTCAATTATTAAAAACATGAACTACTTGTAGCAATAAATAAAACGTTAGTGGAGCACGAACCAAGACGAATGACGACACGGAAATAACCATATTTCTAATCATTGACCAAAATCTTAACAGGATGAAAAGAATAATATCAACCACCATTGTAGCTGTACTGATCAGTTTTTCACAATCTTCATACAAAGCGACGCCACCCTTAAAACTGGAACAATTATTTGAACAGTACTCAAAGGAATTCTACGCCTTGAATCCATTGGCAGCAACGGCACAGGGGATCAATGACTATAATGGTCAAATGGAAATCCAGGTTAGCGAAGCGTATATAAAGCAATCCAAAGCATTGAATCAAAAGTATCTTGACGCATTAAGCAGCATCAACAAAGCTGAGCTAACAACGGATCAGCTATTGAGTGTCGATTTACTAACATACAAATTGCAAATAGATAACGAGTGGTTAAATAATTCGTTGGGCCTTTATACGCCGGTGAATCAATTCGTATTTAGTTTTCCCACTCAATTTGCAACGCTCGGCTCCGGTGCAGGCTATGTACCTTTCAACACAGAAGCAGATTATCGGAATTTCATTAGCCGAATGAAAAGATTTCCCTTTTGGGTTGACCAGGCCATTACTAATATGCAAAAAGGTATTGAACAAAATAATACGACTCCAAAGGCTGCCATGCTAAAAGTGCCGGCTCAATTAAAACCTTTATTTGAAGGGGCCGACGCTGAAAATGTTTTTTACAAGCCGTTAGCAACACTTCCTGCTAACCTTGATGCTGCAGCAGCGGCCCGGTTAAAGAAGGACTATTCAGATGCCATCGAAAATATGCTTAAACCTGCATACAAAAAATTGCATGATTTTATTGTTGCGGATTATATTCCCAAAGCGAGAGAAACCTCCGGGCTATTGGATAATTACAATGGCAAACAGGAATATGCATTGTGGTTAAAGTATTTTACCACAACGGACATCACTGCGGACGCTATTTTTAACCTCGGGCTTACTGAAGTTGCACGGATAAAAAAAGAAATGGATTCGGTAAAAAATGCAGTGGGCTTTAAAGGCGATCTAAAATCCTTCTTCGAGTATATACGAACTGACCCCAAATTCTTTCCATTTAAAACAGAGCAGGAAGTATTAGATAGATATAGAAGCTTTGAGGAAAGAATGGCACCTTACCTGATTCGGCTATTTAATTTAAAACCTAAAGCAAAGTTTGAGGTGCGGGCTACTGAAAAATTTAGAGAAGCCGGCGCCAATGCTCAATACATGAAAGCCTCAAGGGATGGGCAAAGGCCGGGTATTTTTTATGAGGTGGTGAGTGATCCATCTAAGTACAACTATTTCGCCATGGAAGGGTTATTTATCCACGAAGCTATTCCGGGCCATCACTACCAGGTATCTATCCAGCAGGAAGCGGCTATTCCTGAATTTAGAAAAACCTATGGAACAAGTGCTTTTGGCGAAGGATGGGCATTGTATGCTGAAAGCTTAGGAAAAGAACTAGGCATGTACACAGACCCCTATCAATATTTCGGCAGGCTAAATAACGAAATAGAAAGAGCCGTTCGATTGGTTGTGGACGCAGGGATACATGAAAAAGGATGGTCCCGTGAAAAAGCCATTGCCTATATATTGGAGAATCAACCCGTATCGGCCACCCAGGCAGAGCAACGGGTAGAACGTTATATGGTACTTCCGGGACAGGCGGTAAGTTATAAAGTGGGCGAATTAAAAATTCTCGAATTGCGTGAAAGAGCCAGGCAAAAACTCGGAGATCAATTTGACATAAAAGAGTTTCATGATGAAGTTTTAAAAGATGGCAGTTTGCCCCTGGTTCTGTTGGAAAGAAAAATTAATACCTGGATACAAAGCAAATCCTCAAAGCGGTAGAAATGATCGTTTCGTGTTTTTGCAGCGGGTAATTCATTTGGCTTTAGTGAAAAAGAAAAATGAAAGTGGAGTTAGCAATATAAAGCGAATACTAATTAGGGGTCACTTTAAAATAAAGTACTTAAAAAAGGTGAGATTACAGGATTGTGCTGAAGAGCGAAAAGTGAGAAAGTAAGCGTTTGGTCTTTTTCATCTTTCCAGCAATGCCAAATTGGGTTTACCTATTTTTTTTGCTTTATCGCTTCCATTGACAAGCAAGTGGATTTATTCGTTTTAATCTGCCACCGGCGTATTACCAACCGCCAATGAAACGTAAAGAGAGAGCCAACAATATGAAGAAAAGAAATTACTTCACAAAATATGGCAACCAAGCCTCATAAAGATATTTGGCAGTGGTGAAAAATACAACAAGGCTGTTAAAGAATTAGAAAACGATTATATAAAATTGCATGAATTTATTTATGGACTTCTTCCCCGGCAACGTCTCTCCATGGGTTTTGTGCATAGCCGAGGACGTTGCCTGCCCTCTGTACGTCGAAAAGACCTCGCTATGGGCATAGCCTTACGCAAAAAAAATCTCCTTTAAAGACGTCCTAACCGACCACAATCAAAAAGCCATTTCAGAAATAGGCAACAAAAGCATCCTGATAGTAGATGACGTAATCTACAAAGGCACCACCATGAAGCTAGCCCTCAACGCCAGCAACAAGCAGCGGCCTCAGAAATTACATTTTTTGGCTTTAGGAAAAAGCATGAGATTTGCTTATAAAATTTTTTATAACATGGCTAAGATAGCAGGCTTTAAGCCGGTAAAAAATACTGCAGGTAAAATCACCCATGTTTTACTAAGCATGAAAGATCATGGGGAATATTTGCAAAAGCTGATCGACCTGGCGGAAATGGAAAAGGCAAGAAAAGGCGATCCAGTTCCGTGGGAAGAAGCCCGTAAACGGATTAATAAGAAATTTTCATTTAAAGACTAAAAATGTATTCCTTACGAGTCGAAAAGCCGGCAGAGAAGTTCATCTTAAAATTAGATCGTCCTACTGCAAAACGCTTTCGTGATGCAATTGATTCGTTGGTAGAAGATCCTACCCTGGGAAAAGAACTAAACAACCACGAAACCGCAAGAAGTTACCGGGTAGGGCAATACCGGATATTGTATGATATTTATGAATCCGAATTAATAGTATGCATTATCAAAGTGGGCCCCCGTGGCGATGTGTATAATTAATTTTTTTTTTCTTTCAAGCAGTGTCTCTCCACGGGTTTTGTGCATGGCCGAGGACGTTGCGTTTCTTTTGTTTGCCGGCATTGAAGCAATATGCATCTTCATTGGCGACGCTCCATTCACACTCAGTTTTTCAATTAAGCTTTAATTGTGTTTTGCCCGTTCAAAAAGAGGTTGGCCGGTAGAAGCTTCATGCTTCAACATTCTCCTTCGCAGCAACGTCTCCCAACGAGCTTGTGCCGGGGTGGGGACGTTGCGCCACCAGTAAAGTCTGTTGGCAGTAAAGGCAAGCCACTTGTTGTATTCCGTTAAAGGATGACAGTAAAACGACTGTTGTTATTAAATGCAATGTTTAACCTCAAACGGCGCAACGTCCTTGGCCTTGCACAGGGCTAATGGAGAGACGTTGCTTGGAATAGAGGTTATAAAAATCTGATAACTTATCAGAAATCTGAGATCATTTATGATGGTACTATATACTTTACTAAAAGATTCTTTCATAAGTATGTCCGTACCATTTACCAAATGGTACAGGCAGCAAGAAGCGAAAAACAACATAACGTTGAAGCAAGTATGGCTGCCCGTACCTCAAAAGAAATGGAGATAAAACTTACTAATGTAGCAAGGGCCTTTTTGTTAAGCACCGGAAAGGGACTATTTACTTTCACAGGCACTTTTTAAAATGGTTACCCGATATTTACCCCAAAATGAAAAACGCATCGTAAATTATTGCTTTACGATGCGTTCACTTTATTAAAAGTGACCCCTCAGGGACTCGAACCCTGGACCTACTGATTAAGAGTCAGTAGCTCTAACCAACTGAGCTAAGGAGTCATTTTTTTGGATGCCAAAAATACAGCTCATTTTTTATTCATTCATTTTATTTAAATAATTTGACCCATTTATTGCAAAACATAGATTGGGACGCTGTGTCAGCATGCATGCGTCAATAATCATAGGAAGCTTCCAGGTTCAGAAATAAGTTTTAAAATTTCGTAAACTTTCCATCATAAACCTTGTTTTAACCGCATTGTTTGTTGATGCCCGGCAATAACCAGGTTAAAATGGATTATTTTTATGCTTTATTTGAAAAGACCTAAAGACCTACTCACTAATGAACCAACGGCTGAAAGCACTTTCTGAAGATATAACGGGAGAATTATATTTTGATAACACCATGCGGATTTTATACGCAACCGATGCCTCGGCCTATCGCGAAATGCCGTTGGCAGTGGCTATCCCCCAATCAGTTGACGACCTTAAAAAATTAATACAGTTTGCCCGGCTTGAAAAAACATCGCTCATACCACGTACCGCCGGCACCTCATTGGCAGGGCAGGTGGTGGGTAAAGGGATTGTAGTGGATGTGTCAAAAAATTTCACCCAAATTATTGAGCTGAATAAAGAGGAACACTGGGTTCGGGTACAGCCGGGGGTTATACGGGATGAACTGAATATGTATTTAAAACCATACGGGCTGTTTTTTGGCCCCGAAACATCTACTGCCAACCGGGCCATGATTGGTGGAATGGTGGGCAATAATTCCTGCGGGTCCAATTCGGTGGTGTATGGAAGTGTAAGAGAGCATTTGTTGGAAGTAAAAGCATTGTTGAGTGATGGCAGTGAAACGGTTTTCAAGCCACTTAGCCTGGATGAGTTTCATGCTAAATGCGAGGGCGGAAATTTAGAAGCGAATATTTACCAATCTATCCGCAGCCAGTTAAGCGATTACAATAACCAGTTGGAAATAAGAAAAGAATTTCCAAAGAAATCGATCGAACGAAGAAACACAGGATATGCAGTGGATGTGTTGTTGGATGCTGCTCCATTTAATGCGGGTGGAGAAGATTTTAATTTTTGTAAACTGATTGCCGGGTCAGAAGGCACACTGGCTTTTTTAACCGAGATAAAACTCAACGTTAATCCCTTGCCGCCCAAAGAAACAGGCTTGTTATGCATTCATTTCAACAGCATTGATGAATCTTTAAGAGCCAACCTGGTTGCACTAAAGTATAAACCCAGCGCAAGCGAACTCATCGATCATTATATCCTGGAATGTACAAAGGATAATATTGAACAAAGTAAAAACCGGTTTTTTGTTCAGGGCGACCCCGGTGCAATACTGGTGGTGGAATTTGCTAAAGCTACCAGGGAGGAAATAATGTTCATTGCGGCGCAGGTGGAAGCGGAGATGCGTAATGCCGGTTTGGGCTACCATTTTCCCTTGTTGTTTGGCGAAGACAGCAAAAAAATATGGACGCTTCGAAAGGCGGGCCTTGGCTTATTAGGCAATTTGCCGGGTGACGAAAAAGCGGTTCCGGTTATTGAAGATACCGCGGTAGATGTAGCGGATCTGCCGGCCTATATTGCTGAGTTTAATAAAATACTGGTGAAGTACAATTTGCATGCGGTGCATTATGCGCATGCCGGGTCGGGTGAAATACATCTGCGTCCGATCATCAATTTAAAAACAGTAGAAGGAAATAAACTATTCAGGACAATTGCAGAAGATATAGCCACGCTGGTAAAAAAATATGATGGCTCTTTAAGTGGTGAGCATGGCGATGGCAGGTTGAGGGGAGAGTTTATTAAACAAATGGTAGGCGAAAAAAACTACGAACTGCTAAAAACCATCAAGCGCACATGGGACCCGGAAAATATATTCAATCCGAATAAGATCGTTGATACACCTTCCATGAACACGATGTTGCGCTATACCCCGGGGCAACAAACACCTGTTTTTAACACTGTATTCCGGTATCATAACCAGGATGTATTGCAACATGCCGAACAATGTAATGGATCAGGCGATTGCCGTAAAACGCATTTGTCAGGCGGTACCATGTGCCCGTCCTTCATGGCTACTAAAAATGAAAAGGACACCACCCGTGCAAGGGCCAATATATTGCGGGAGTTTCTAACCAACTCGGATAAACTGAACCGCTTTGATCACCAGGAAATCTACGAAGTGATGGATCTATGCCTGAGTTGTAAGGGATGTAAGTCGGAGTGCCCGAGTAATGTGGATGTGGCTAAACTAAAGGCAGAGTTTATGCAGCAATATTATGATGCCAATGGTGTTCCATTCCGTTCAAAGCTGATCGCCAATTTCAGCGCTTCTGCAAAGCTGGGGGCAATATGGCCGGGCCTGTATAATTTCATGATGACGACGCCGTTCATTGCAAATACCATTAAACGTATTGTAGGCTTTGGTGTTAAAAGATCAATGCCTACGTTGTATAAAACCACCTTGCTTAAATGGTATCGTAACCGAAAGAAAGGCATAACAAATACACCTGGCAAACTTGTTTATTTATTCTGTGATGAGTTTACAAATTTCAATGATACGGCTATTGGTATTAAAGCGATTCTGTTACTGGAAAAATTAGGCTACGAAGTAATTATCCCAACACATGAAGAGAGTGGGAGGGCCTGGTTGTCGAAGGGGCTGATCAGGGATGCAAAAAAGATAGCGAACAAAAATATTCATCTCCTTCATAAAGTGATCAATGCCGGTTCGCCCTTGATCGGTATTGAACCCTCTGCCATCCTCACTTTCAGGGATGAGTACATTGACCTGGCAACCGATGAAAACCTGGAGGCAGCTAAAGCACTTGCAAAGCATGTTTTTTTAATAGATGAATTTATTGCCAATGAAATTGATAAAGGAAAAATTGACCGCAACTTATTTACTACAGAAAAAAGGCTGATCAAATTGCATGGGCATTGCCAGCAAAAGGCTTTGTCTTCTGTTGCCCCTTCCGTAAAAATGATGTCATTTCCTGCAAATTATACCGTGGAAACAATCCCTTCAGGATGTTGTGGCATGGCCGGTTCATTTGGTTATGAAAAAGAACACTATGATCTCTCCATGAAAATTGGCGAACTGGTTTTGCTGCCCACAATCAGAAACCAGTCGGCAGAAATAATTATCGCAGCACCCGGTACCAGTTGCCGCCACCAGATTAAAGATGGCACCGGCAAGAAAGCTTTGCATACTGTTGAAGTATTGTTCGAAGCACTGGTATAATCTATACTGCACAAGGGATAAAACTGTGATTTAGATTTTTTTATGAGCCAGGCAGAAGTACTACTATTAAGCTTCATCCGATAGCTATCGGATAGTGTCGCACTCTTCTACTTTTAATCTTTATGGAACCAATTAATAAGTCACCAATTTATCCCTTGCCAAGTATAATGCGTGTTTCATTCATCCGGATTAAATATGACCTGTACACTCCAGAGATGACACCTTTTCAAAAGGTGTAACATCACTGGCAGGGTATATGATGCCTGGGCTAATCGAAAATGGCCCTCAATACCCTTAAGTCAACAAACAATAAAAACGACTCAACGCCTAAACGGCAACAGCAAGTATCCAGGAGGTACGACAACATTTTGCAATACAGCTTGTCATTTTTAATTAAATAAAGCCTTAACTTTAAAAAGATAAAATGGTACCGTGCAAAATTTTGAAACCAGGAATAAACCTATCAAGCTATGGCAGGATTTTCTTTTGAAATCCTTATGTAATTTGGTTGGTATTACCTTTTGTTTCGCCACCAGCGCACAAATTTGTCCTCCTAACATTGATTTTGAAAACGGAACTTTTAACGGGTGGACCTGTTATACAGGTTTTACTTCAGCAGCAAGTGGTCAAAATGTAATTTCACTATCCGCCTCCTCCGTACCAATACCCGGCAAGCATGCCTTGTTCTCAGCTAATTCAGGTCAGTTGGACCCGTTCGGCGGATTCCCCGTAAGTTGTCCCAATGGAAGTGGTTATTCCATCAAGCTAGGCAGTACGGAAGCAGGAGGCCAGGCAGAGGGTGTATCATACGAGTTTACCATTCCGGCAAATCAAAACAATTATTCACTTATTTATCACTATGCAGTTGTATACCAGTCTCCCAATCACCGGGATATTGAACAACCAAGAATGGAGATTGAAATTACCAATGTTACCGACAATGCTATAATAAGTTGCGCCTCCTTTACATTTATAGCGATGGGCACATCCCTTCCGGGATTTGAGGTTTCCAATTCAACCGATACCATCAATGTTTTATATAAAAAATGGACACCCGTTTCCATTGACCTCTCAGGTAATGCAGGCAAAACAATCCGGCTTTTTTTTAAGACTGCGGATTGTACCTTCAGGCGACACTTTGGATATGCCTATATTGATGTAAACTCCGAGTGTGGAGGTAATTTACCTGGCGCAACATTTTGCCCGGATGATACAACGGTTAGTATTACCGCGCCATTTGGGTACAAAGAGTATACATGGTTTGATAGTTCCCTGTCGCAGGTTTTGGGCAACTCGCAAGTGCTTACCCTAACGCCACCGCCAATTTCCGGTAAAACCTTCGCTGTTAAATTAGAACCCTATGAAGGCTTTGGTTGCTCCAACACCTTATACGCAACAGTGAAAGATTCCCTTACCATAACCGCAGATGCCGGTAAGGACGTGCTTTCCTGTAACAGGGATTCGGTGCTGATCGGCAATTTCCCTAAGCAGGGCCTGGCTTATCAGTGGGCTCCGGTTACCGGGCTAAGCAATCCAAACCTTGCCAATCCATTTGCCTCACCGGCTATTACCACCAACTATGTCTTAACCACCAATAACAGTGGAGGAGGCTGCAAAACAACCGATACCGTAGTCGTTCGTTCTTCAGTCATTGATAATTCACTACAGGTGGTGGGGAAAAAGGCTTTTTGTTTTGGTTATGGCGATAGTGCTGTTTTAGTCGTTCAGCCAATCAATAATATCGCCTGGTTTAGAGATGATGCGGTGATTAACGGTGCCAGTCAAACAGTGTACCGGGTAAATACAGGTGGAACTTATTATGCCTTGCTAACAAATAATTTGGGATGTAGTATCGCCACGCAAAAGCATTCCATAATAATTGAAAATCAAAAACCCGGAATTGCCTACCCTGTAAAGTATGCAGTTGATAATCTACCTCTTAACTTAAATGCAAGATCAATAGGAGAGCAGGTTTTATGGAAGCCCGGAACATACTTAAATACGTCCACAGGTTTTGCACCCAGTTTTAAAGGGGAGGAGGATCAATTGTATACCATTGAAATAAGAACGAATGCAGGCTGCTTAACAGTAGATACGCAACTGGTAAAAATTATTGAGAAAGTGGAAGCGTTTGTACCCAATGCTTTTACACCAAACGGAGATGGCAGAAATGATTATTTGCGCCCTATATTCAAGGGGGCCTTATTGATTGGATATTTTAGAGTATTCAACCGCTGGGGCCAACAGTTATTTGAGGGCAAAAATATCCAGGCAGGCTGGGATGGCACCTACAAAGGGCTGGCCCAGGCACCGCAGTCATTAGTATGGATGCTGGACTTTGTGGGTGTAGATGGAAAAGGATATACTCAAAGGGGAAGCTGTGTATTAATAAGATAAAACCGGGTATGCGCCAGTTTAATCAGCTTGAACTTATTTTTACGTATCACCTGTTTTTCATTTACCTTCCGTTTTTATTTCTGTTTATAAAGCGAGCTGAAATATAAAATACTTCATATCCATAACTAAACTGAAAGAAGTATTCCAAAATATTTCCCCGAAAAATCCATATTTTCTGAACTATCCCTTTTTAAAGTTCCTGCCTATGAAATTATGCCTGCAGTTAGCAACGGTATTAAAATACGCCTCGCTTCAGGAATGATGGTTTAGCAAAAATAAATTTACATCCCTAATATTTTCACCATGATAATTTTCAACCGGATTTTATTCATTGTATCCCTACTGTGCATCATATCATTTGCCGCATTTGCACAGCCCGGCCTGCTTAAAATGAAAGGCAAACTGGGATTACAAAAAATAAATACCCCACAGTCTTTTTACAAGTTTGATGTGAATGAAAAAATACCTTCACAGGGATCGTTGTTGTTTTCAAAGGATATGGCCTTACCATCAATCGAAGTAAAGCAATGGCTTACAAATCAGCTTCAATTAAGAAATGGGATGGATGATTTAAATTATTTGCAGGCAGCGGAAAATTACGATGGTTTCCAGTTGCAAAAACTACAGCAGTTTTTTAAAGGGGTAAAAGTAGAACATGGAGTAATCAATAGTACCGGTAAAAACGATAAGGTTCTATTAATGCAAATGGAGTTTTATGCAATCAGCGACAGCCTCCAAACAGTGCCGGTACTTACTGAAAAAGCTGCTTTGCAAAAAGCATTGGAATATACTGGTGCTACAAGGTATGCATGGGATCAAACGATTACCCTTGATCCGGACTGGTTAAAGCCTACAGGGGAACTCGTAATAGTGGAGGATATTTTTGACAATATTGGAAAACTCTGTCTTGCTTACAAGTTTAATATTTATGCACTGGAACCACTCAGCAGAGAGTATATTTATATAAATGCAATTACCGGCCGGATTGTGTTCAAAGACGCCATCATCAAACATGCCAATGGCACCGGACCTGCATATCAAAAGGATAAAAGTAATACAGGTATAAAGGAGGACGGTTTTAAAAGATTTACCCAGGAAAAATCCCGCCAGGATAATAACAGGGTGAAAAAGGAAGAATATAAAACCCTGGCAAATGCCACGGGAACTGCAGCTACCCTCTATAGCGGCACCAGGACGATTATAACTGATAAAGTAGCTGCCGACAGTTACGAGCTTCACGAAACCGGCAGGGGGAGCAACACCAGTATTGAAACCAGGAATTTGGGTCAGCAAATTGATTTTTCGTTGTTGAGTGAAATTGTTGATGATGACAATAACTGGACGGCGGCAGAATACGATCCGGCGGATACAAGAGGTGCGTTAGATGTGCATTGGGGAGCTGAGCAGGTAGTTGATTATTGGTGGACGGTTCATGGGAGAAAAAGCTATGATAATGCAGATGGGACTGTGTTGAATTTTATTCGTTACAAAACGAATTACAACAATGCTTTTTGGAATGGTAAGGCCATGTTTTACGGCGATGGCAGTGGTGCGCCGAATGGGCAAAAAACTTTTGTATCGCTGGATATATGCGGCCATGAGCTCGGGCATGCTGTTTGTCAAAAAACGGCAGGATTGGTGTATCAAAGAGAATCAGGTGCGTTAAACGAAGGCTTCAGTGATATTTGGGCTGCCTGCATAGATAATTATGTAACGCCGGTAATTATCCCTCAAATTAAAAATCCATGGTTATTTGGTGACGAAATAGAAGCGAGAACAGGGCATATTGCTTTAAGGTCAATGGCTAATCCATTGCTCGAAAACCAACCGGATACTTACCTGGATTTTGCCCATTTTTGGAAAGATGCCACGTTGGAGGGATGCCCCGTACCACATGTCACCAACAATGATTATTGTGGGGTACATGTCAACAGTGGGGTTTTAAGCAAGTGGTTTTATTTAATAACCATGGGGGGAAGTGCCACAAACGGGAACAATTATGCATATAATGTGACAGCAATGGGTTTTACCAAAACTGAAAAACTGGCTTACTTTACGGAACAAATTCTTACCCCCAACAGCGGATTTGAAGCAGCAAAAGTTGCGTCTGTAAATGCCGCTTCTATCCTGGGATGGACCGCAGATATACCAAATATCCTGGAAGCCTGGAAGGCAGTGGGAGTGTTTGCAGATACGTTGTACAATATCGCAAATACGCCGGTTTTTTCAAGCAACCAGTTTACATCCATTGCTGTAGGGAAAAGAGGATATGTATGGGCCGGAACAGCAAACAATGGCTTATACAGATACAATGGAAAGGAGTGGCAAAAGGCACCCGGATTATTGAATCACAATATTGCCGATATTAAGACCGATGCCAACGGAGGAATCTGGATAGCGCAGTTTGGAAGAACAGGGGCCCAGGCATTGAATGGAGGAGTTGACTATTTCCCGGACACCAGTTTTAGTTTTACACAATACGGCACCCCCGAAGGGTTGTCAACCCGCAATGTGCGGTCGCTTTTTATCAATAATTCACTTGCGGGTACGGAGCTGTTTAAAAAGATTTGGGTTGCTGCATATTCCGATCTTACCGGAAGCGTAATTAGGCCAGGCTCGGTTATTCGTGGTTTAGGCACACCCATTGTTGCACCCAATTATTTTAAGAAAATTGTGAAGGGGGTTGATCAAAACAATGGTTTTTGTGCTCCCATTGGCGGTAACGAAAGCCAGGTATGGGTGTTTGCCACTTCTAATTTTGGTCGTAACCAAATTTTGCGATACAATACAGCAGACACTTCTTTTATTGGTTTTTTTGATGAAACAAATTCTATCCTTCCTCAAGGTTTTTTTACAAAAGCAATTTATTATGACAAAGTGTATAAGCTATGGTGGGTAGGGATGTTTCAAGGAGGGGTATATATTTACAACACGATCAGCTCAACCTGGACCCAGGTAAATTTCCCTTCCATATTCCCGGCCGGCACAATTATTAATAACAATGCCATTACCGGAGATGATCGGGGAAACGTTTACATCGGCACAACGAATGGGTATGTTTTTTACGGTAATGTAAATGTCCAGGTGGCACTTAAAACAGATAGCCTGGGATTATACAAAAGATTTACAAAAGCGGATGGCCTTCCCGCCGACAACATCAGGGCAGTTTGCCTGGATACCAGGGCAAACAGGGTGATTATGGCAACAGATAGTGGCATTGTATTTAAATATATTTTATGTCCTTCCTGTATTGGTGCGGGGCCCATCTTTTCCATGTTCCCCGGTCCATGGAGCAGTTCGGCCGTATGGAGCAACGGTGATGTTCCGGGTATCAATACCAATGTGGTGATAACGCACGCTGTTACTGTAACACAGGACGCCAATTGTAATTCCTTAAAAATTATCAGCCCGGGATCTGTTACAGTTTCCCCTGGCGTTAAACTCAATGTGGAGGGAGTGGATGTTGATATGAGTTCGTTCAATAAAGCAATAAAAAACAATTGATCTTTTTTCCAAAACCGGGTAGCGAAAGTTTTTTGGTGAAATAAACCAGGAGGCGGTACAAGATAGTATCAATGAAAGATGAACGGCCTGCTTTTGTGGCACCGTTCAGAAGTTGTATCGATTGAAAATGTAAACACTAATAAATAATTGTTACCCATTGGTTTTATTGGGGCAACAGTTCATACATTTACAGGGAATAATTCAATATCTGCTTAACTACAATTCCTCCGGATTTTATTATTACGTTGATTCCCTAATATTAATAGTATATATTTCCATTACCAGGCTAAACTAACCAGCATGAAAAAAAATTACCTTTTTCTGTTTTTTTCCTTCAGCGTGTTTGTGGCTAATGCCCAAAATCCGCCAACAGCAGTTGCAAAGGTTTTTAGTCGGGGTGTAGCATTTACCTGTATTGCGGTTGATTCAAACAACGTAATTTGGGCTGGTACAAACGGGCTGGGTATATATAGAATTAAGAATGAAGTACCTGAGGCCATTATCATTACCAACAATAATTTTAATAGAGTAAACATTAAAGGAATAGCTGCCGACAAAGGCAATGGAGTTTGGGTGACCCATGAAGGATACGGATCGGCAACTTACGGAGGAATTGAATTTTTGGATGCCAATATTCCTACAGTAAGGCAACATTACGGCGCTGTAAGCTTAATTAATTCAACGATAAAAGGATTTCCCAGCCGCAGGGTTCAGGGGATTGCAATTGATAAAACCGGTAAGGTATGGAGCTCACATTCTTATCATGACCTTACTGTTATTGGAGGTAACCCTTCCTACCTGGTTAATCCAGGTGGAATGGGTTTTAAAACTCCCGGCATGTCTGTGTTTGATACCATTCCGGCAGGCCTTGACCCTTACCCCGCCTATACCAGGAATACACCGATCACCCAATCAGCCGGAACAAGGGTTTGCCCTTCCGTTGCAGTAGATACAACGCATAATGAAGTTTGGTTGGGTGGGGCTTCGTACAATGCACTACCGGTTTTCCAGGGTTCCCGGATCAGCAGGTTTAGTTTAAGCGGCGCTTTTTTAGGAACCATTAACGAAACAAATTCTCCCTTGCCGCTCGGAGCCAATGGTAATGCCCGCCCCATCGCCATTCACTTTGACCGGCGGGGTAGTGCCTGGATAGGCTTTAATTTGGGCAGGGGACTTGCTGTAAAAAATGATCTGCTGGGTTGGACCTACATAGGGTTACCCTCCCTGGTGCCTGCCGGCACCAACATTAATCAACATTCAATTGCAAGCAATGGAAAGGGTGAGGTTTTTATAGGAACTACCGCAGGTTTGCTAAAATATATTGGGGGCCCGTATTCTTCGGCCAACTCTTATGTTTTATATACAGCCGCCCTCAATCTTCTGCCATCCAATAATGTTACAGGGGTAACAATCGACCGGTCGGGTGTAGTTTGGGTTGCCACTGATGCCGGTATCGCCTCACTGGTGGAAGCTAATTTTATAGCTTACAACCTGAAACAACCGGTAATGGTTGGCGAGGAATTATTGGCGCAGAAATTACCCGTATGCCTGGCGAGCGATCAGCTAAAGCAATTGAATGATTCACTTATTACCATTAGTGTGTCTGCTGATAGCAGTAATAGTACTTTAATCGTATATACCGGATCCGGCCCCAAATCGAAAGTAATAAAAATGTTGAATGTCACGGTGGCGAATGCTTATTACACCGACCACTATGGCTACCTGCAGGAACTGATGAGAAGGGATGACAGCCTCGTTTATCTTTTCCGTCACCCTTCATTCGTGTACAAAGGGGACAACGAAAAATATGTTTCCTACCAATTTGTGGTAAAGGATACAGTCAACCTTGCTTTGCCCTATTCCATTGAAGGTACTATCAGGGTCTACCATCCGCCGGTATTAATGGTTCATGGCGTTTGGTCCTATAAAGGATCAATGAAAAAGTTAGCGGATTCGCTGGTGGCAAGTAAACTCTATAATGATTACCAGGTAAAGAATGTGTTTCACGATATACCGGAACACCCGGAAGCCGTCAATTCGCAGGTTGCCTATAATAATTGGGTTCCCAATGGCATAGATGACTTATTAAGAAGCTGCGCCCAAAATAAGCTTTCTGCGGGTAAGGTAGACCTGGTGGGGCACAGCAGGGGCGGTATTTTTGCCAGGCTTTATACGCAGAGTGCGGTAGGTATTTCATACAGGAACGATGTAAATAAACTAATCACTTTAAACACACCCCATTTTGGTGCACAAACGGCCAACCTCATATTGGATAAAAGAAAGTTATATCCTACTGTCCTGGGAATTACTAAACCGGTGGAGGTGGGTAAAATATTTGGTTACTTTATTTTAATTGGAAATAAATACAAAGATCCCATTACGAACCAGGTAAAAAAGTACAATGATGATAAGAACGGTGCAATAGAATTGAAAGTAAACTGGCCTGCGGTGGATGACACCCTTAATGGCCCTACCAGGCTGAAAGAAACTGTACCAAAACACGCCGTAATGACCCGGTATAAATTTGGTGCCGGCTCAAAAGCCGACTTTTTGAAAGCTTTCCTGGTAAATGGTGTTAATGGGGCGGCGGCCTATTTTGTACCAGTGCTCGGGCGTGATTTGCTGGCGCTCCGTATCTACCTGTTAATGATGGGCACTACGTGTGTAGATGGACCTGTTGATAATTGTTTAAGAGAGATTTTTAATGGAGAAGAAAGCGACCTGGTGGTACCCTTAGGCAGCGGTAGGGGTGGTTTGCCGGCAATAGCCGTCAGCGATTTTAGCGTGACACACCCAAGCGTAAATATTGGGCATAGCAATAAGTCACTATTTCCCTTTGCGCCGGATGCCATCAGCGTAACGGAAACAACGTTGGTGATGGCTGAAGTCATCAGCCTGTTAAGAGATAATCCTTCCAAAGCTGTTAATGACCCGGCCAACTCCCGGTTTACGAAAGAACATTTCGGCGCAACAAAGCTGAATTATACTTTCCTCCCTAATCTTCCCGGTATTCCCAGGCCGGCAAGGCCAACAGCATTGGATTCCGTGAAATTCCAGGATCCATTTAAAAATAGTCATCACAAATCCGGTGATAGCGTATGGTTCAGTGTAAAGGGAAGTAATTGTACCCATATCATCATTTCGTACGAATCTACTTCAATGAATTATACCTGGAGCGATATCAGGGATTCTACCAACGGCACCTTTATTTTCCCCATTCCCAAAGAAGCATCCGGTAAAATAACAGCAGTCGCTATGGGCTTTAATGATGCAGGCCTTATTGCAATAGATACTGCGGTCATTAATATTGGCCTGCCTTCCGGAGTTATATTGGATAGTATCAGGATTAAAGAAAGGAACAATCTTTTTACCATTGCCAAAACCGACAGTATTACCGTTGCAGTGAATGGATATTACAGCGACCAGGTGGTAAGGGATATCACTACCAATGCAGGGTTGGTTTATACCACCGAAGAAGCTAACGCAGCCGCAGCTATGTATGGACTAAAAGGAGTAAAGGCAGGTTATGACCGTTTTTTTGTAACCTACCAGGGTAAAGCGGACACGGGTTATGCTAAAGTGACGGATGTTTCAGTTGGTGGCGGTACATTGCCAGTTACACTATCCTATTTTTCAGGGCGTTTTGAAAATAATAGTGTAAGGCTCAACTGGGTTACCCAACAAGAACTGAATAATGCTTTCTTTGATATTGAAGCCAGTAAAGATGGTAAAGCTTTTATCTCTATCGGAAGGGTTATCGCAAACGGGAACAGCAATCTCATTTCGAGGTATGATTTCACAGACTACAGCTTTTTCCGCCAGAGCAATAATTATTACCGGCTGAAACAGGTGGACCTGGACGGCAATTTTTGGTACAGTTCCATCGTTTTAATAAAATTGACCGGCGAAAAAAAGCCCGTAGTTGTTATTTACCCGAATCCTGTGGCTTCGTCTGTTAATATTAGTTTGTCGCAGCATACTCATAAAGACTGGCTGATTAATCTATATTCGGCATCCGGCCAGTTAATATTACGAAAAGAAGTGGCTGGCACACAAAACGAGGCCATATTGAATATTGCAACAGTTCCTGCGGGTATTTACCAGGTGGTAATTAGTGAACAGGATGGTGCTTTATTGCATACGGGAAAACTAATCAGGCAGTGATAATGTATTGTTTTTCTCTGGTATAGGTTTTTGAGTAGGGAGTTTGTGGGCTTTTTTTAAGTAGAGGATGAAAAGGCTATTTTGTAAAAATGGTTACCAAAATTGAATAACCGGATATTATAATTTTCAATGGATGAGATAAAAAGGATATGTAAAACTGCTGGCTACCCATTTATTATAAACCGGGTAATCGTTTTGCCATTCATTGTTTTTTACCTATTAACTGCTTCACGGGTAGTTGCTCAAACTACGCCCAATTTCACTATTAATAAACTAAGCGGATGCGTTCCATTAAGCAGTGTAAACTTTACTGAAACTTCCACGGGTGGAGTGGTAGTTCGAAGAGACTGGAACCTGGGGAATGGCACCATCATTCCTAATGGAGCGGCAACAGTGGGTACCAATTATTTAACCGCTCAAAAGTTTTATATAAATCTTACGGTCACATTTGCCAATGGCGATGTAAAAACAAAAACAGATTCAGTGATCGTACATCCCAAACCGGTGGCGGATTTTTCGGCAAGCGATACAGCGGGTTGTGTGCCGCACAATGTACAATTTACCGATCTGTCTACTACCGCAACCGGAACGATCAATGAATGGACCTGGGATTTTGGCGCCGGTGGCAGCACGGTTAAAAATCCAACATTTACCTATAATACCGCAGGCAATTATAATATCTCACTCATTGTAAAAAATAGCTGGGGTTGCGAAAGTAACGCTGAATCAAAGTTTCAGTACATCAGGGTGTACAGTAAACCCACTGCTTCTTTTTCTACATCTCCTACTTTTAGCTGCAATGATACCTTAACGGCAAAATTTAACAACACAACCACCGGTGGCAGCCCGGCTAATAATTACAAATGGTTTTTTGGTGACGGTGATAGCAGTAGCCTGAAAAACCCAACCCACTTTTATAATGCCCCCGGTATCTACACAGTTACCTTATTGGCATCAGTGGGAAAAATCTGTAGTTCTACCACCACCCGGACAGTCTCCGTTGGCAATGTAGCGCCGTATTTTGTAACTGCACCCGATACGGTTTGCATCAACGTTAGCACACAGTTTTCCGGTAGCGCCACACCCGTTCCATATTATGTAAAATGGATATTTAGCGATAATGGCGCCATCCAGTTTTATTCTCCTACCAGTCACTCATTTTCAACCCCGGGTGATTACCAGGTTTCTTTAATTGCTTACAACATACAGGGCTGCAGCGATACCATTACAAAAATGATTCACGTTAAGAGTGGTGCCAATCTTGCTCCTTATTTCATTGCGGCGCCCGATACGGTTTGTGTGAATACTTCCACGCAGTTTTCCGGTAGTTCTACTCCCTTACCCAATAATGTAAAATGGTATTTTAGCGATAACGGTGCCATACAGAATAACTCACCTACCAGTCATACTTTTACGATACCAAATGATTATGCCGTTTCTTTAATTGCCTACGATATACAGGGATGTGCAGATACTATTACAAAGCCGATACATGTTAAAGCCGGGCCGGTTACCAGTTTCACACCGCAAAAAACAAATGGTTGTGCGGTTCCGTTTATTGTGAGTTTTTTAAACACTACCACCGCAGGAACCAATCTTGAATTTACCTGGAATTTTGGCGATGGAACTCCGCCTGTTATCACGTATGATACACTGCCTGTATCACATCCGTATAACAATTTTGGGAATTATACCGTTACCCTAACAGCCCGGGATACATTGGTGGGTTGTGTAGGTACGGCAGCAACATTTAGTTTTATAAGAATCGTTCAGCCAGTTGTTAATTTCACCTATGTACCTCCGGGAGGCTGTCTGCCATTGCCGGTTGCTTTTACTGCGCAGGTGAGTAATTTAATTGTTCCAATAATCAGCTACGTATGGAGCTATGGGGATGGGTCGCCAAATGATACATTAACCACCAATAAGAATACGCATGTGTATACTACTGCCGGCACATTCAATCCAACATTAACCATCATTACAGCCGAATGTATTTACACCACATTGCCTAAACCGGTGGATGTAATTAGTATTTGCGATGATGATGGAAGTGGCGGTGGCGGTGGAGGCGGCGGTGG
>JBBQTL010000080.1:0-21020 GCA_038213285.1 Chitinophagales bacterium | reverse complement strand
TTACATGCAATGTTTTGCACACTTCCGTTCTCGTACACAACCCTACCGATACAAACTGAGCCATTTTGCAGCGGAAGGAACTCAAATCATCTTTGTCGTGCATGCCTACCGGCTGGCCGTTGTGGAGGTAATAAACTATATTGCCCTTCATAAAAACACCAAAACTGGAGTTGAACAATCTGGTGTCTGAAGGAAAGAGGGGAAGTTGTAATTGCATCGCTAATCAGTTAAATGAATGGCAATTTCGCAATTTTTTGTTTGCGGGCAAAGCTTCCAAAACTATTAATTTACGTGAGACGGATCAGGAGTTCTGAATCTATCCAATATACTTTTCCTCATTGGCTATAATTCAATTGCCCCTTTCTATCATTCATTGCAAACTGCCTTTTTTCACTTTTATTATGGCCGCTTTCAAAGGCTAAGAGGTTGAAAGCCTATGCATAAAAAGGTCAGTTGTATTGTAGGCCGGAGAATTTTGTGAAGTAGAAACAGGCCGTGGCCTGTTCCTACAAGACTATAGACTTTCAATTGTTGAACCGGTTCGACACGCCATACATAAAAACCGAACAAAGCTGGAATACCGGATTTACACAAATTAACATTGCACATTTTTATGCTGTTTGAAGCATAATTAAAACCGCTGCGGGCAAGGTGTTCCCTTCATCCGGTAATCGGCATCACAACGTTCATCAGATTTGATACCATTGGCGGTTAGCTTTTCCCAGATAAAAGCACCTTCGCCGCTGCCGGCACTTCTTGAAAACCCTAACTTACCCGTAGTAGCATCATAGGCCATACCCACCCTTACGCGGTCAGTTTCGTTGTAGCGCCTGTCAAATAAATCAAGGCTGAGGGTTACCACAAACGCATCGCTGTTTTTAAAATTCATATTGGTACGAAACCAGGCGCCAATGGCCATCCGGGCATTTTTATATTCGCAGCCAAAACCGGTTGAACTATTTTGTGCCTGCTTATACAGCAGCACGCTGGGTAATAAATAAGAATCACCATCCTCATCCAGGTCGTATTTATAGCGTATATAACCAAACCATTTGCGCGGCAATTTGCTGTAAATATTATTGGTAAGCGATTCATCCGGCTGGTTAATGTGCTGGGCACCACCACCAATCATCAGGTTTTCACGATAGTAATAAATGAAGCCTGCTGCAAAATCGGCAAAATATTTATTGTTGTTCAATGCTATATCTACACCCGAAACAGAACCCGGTATGATACCGGTATTGTCAATCTGGTCTGAAAAATACAGCTTACTATAATTGATACTCCGGTTTGCCACACCCGCCTGCAATCCCAGGTGCAACCTGGAACTGGGTAAACAAAGCGCATAGGAATACATGGCCTGCAAACTATTCTTTGCCAGGTAACCTTCCTTGCTGCTGGTGAGTAATACGCCTACACCGCCATGTAAATTTTTAATATACCGGTCCACTCCAACAGCCGCATATTGCATGCCCGAAGGCACATTGATAAAATGCCGTTTATAAGTAGCCGTAAAGCGCAGGTCCATTTCCGCATTGCCGGCCGATGCCGGGTTAAGCGTAAGCGGAGCGTTAAATGCCTGCGAAAAAAACGGATCCTGCGCCGGTGCATTCAGTCCCCAAAAAACCATGCAGGTTAGCAAATATTTTTTCATCGTATAATTTTTAGCTACAATTATCTTTTTAAATTTTAAAAAAGCTTCTCCACCTCCCAACCACTTTTAAATTATTCAACATACATCTCCCATTGATCACTCATCATTCATTATTCATCACTCGTCACTTCACCACCGTAATCGTTCCGGCCTTTTTATATTTATTTTCTCCCGGGTAAATCATCCCCAGCCATTCGCTGCCATTCAGGAATTTTGCATCAATGCGCCACACATACACATCCTGCTGCACAATGGTTCCCTTAAATTTACCATCCCATGCCTGCGTAGGTGCGCCCTTATTATCCAATAACCTTGTTTCAAATATCAATTCATTCCAGGTGGTATAAATCTGCAGCCGGTATTCTTTCAAACCAATTCCCTTTGGCAAAAACTCCCGCAGGTTGGATTGAATACAGTTTGGACAAATGGCGTTCGGCACATACAAATAACCCGGGAATCCATCTATCCTGGCGATTTTTGTAGTGGTGTCGGCACAGTTGGTGGCCGTATCTAGTACAATCAGCCGGATTGGGTAATTACCCGTATCCACATATTTATGGGTTACATCCCGGGTACGGGCAAATGTACCATCGCCCAACGACCACTGGTATTTGTAATTGGCACTGTTAAGTGTAAGGTTATTAAAATTAAAAGTATAATTAGGTACGGTAATTACAGGATTAGGACTGATAAAGAAGTCTGCCGCCGGGGGTACCTTGGCCAATACCAGGTTTGGTTTAATAATGGAATCCTTACAACCAAAAGTACTACTTGCTACCAGCTTAACCGTATAAGGCACAATACCGGGTGCGAAAGATTTTACCGGATCAATAAAGTTACTGTTTGTGCCATCTCCAAAACTCCAAACGTAGGTTGTACCATTAATAGTAAGATTGGTAAACTGTACCCTTGCTGTATCGCATGTTACCGTTTGGCTGGCTGCGAAATTTGCCACTGGTTTTAAGGAAACCTTTACCAGTTTGCTGGTAGTATCGGTGCAAACACCATCGCTGGCTACCAGGGTAATTAGGTATTGACCAGGGGTAGTGTATAAATGGGTCGGGTTGGGAAATGGGCTGTTGGCAGACGCATCTCCCCAGTTCCAAACATAGCTGCTTGCACCGGTGGTTAAATTGGAAGTGACTACATTCAGTACGCCGGTACATCCAAGCGTATCGTTCAACCGGAATGCTGCCACCGGCCTTACCCTGGAAGTAAATGTTATTGAAAAAGTATCCGGTTTGCATCCAAACACATTATCGGCAACCAGCGTAATGGTGTAAACTGTGGAAGCCTTTGTAATGACAATCCCGGGATCGGGAGACGTACTAACCAGGACGCCATTTACCAACCAGCGGTAAGTGGTAGTATAGGCAGATGCATCCACAATCAAGGGTTTAAACGGCACACAGGCATTGGGATTGGAAATACTAAACTGCGCTTTGGCAACAGGGTTCATCTGAAGCGTTGCACTGGCAGTATCGCTGCATCCAACTGTATTTGACACAACCAGTTTGGTATTAAACATTCGTGGCAGCACTGCGTTGGGCAGCACATTGTACCGATAGGAAAAATTAGCCCCGGTTGATATCAATACATTGTCCACCAGCCAGCGGTAACTGATCGGGTTGTTTCCGTTGTAAGTAGTTGTATTTATATAATTCACTGTCGTATCCCTGGTACATACGGCCAGGTTGAATGGCGTAAATGATGCCACAGCTTTCCCTCTTACCGTAAACCGAATGATGGCGCTGTCTTTACAGCCGGCAGCGTTTTCCACTACCAGTTTTGCATAAAAACTACCGGGCTTATTAAAAGTATATTGGGCCGAAATAACATTGGATATAACAATTGATGGAGAAACGGTACTGTCATAAAAATACCAGGTAACGGATTCATTGATGATGCCCGGCGCTGTAACAATGAGTTTAAAGGGCGCACAGTTGATCGCATTAATATTCGATTGAATGGTTACAACCGGCTTTGCCAATACGGTTACGGGCAATACCAGCGTATCGAAACATACCGTACCTGAAGCATTGATGATTTCGGCCCTCAGCAAAATATTATAATTGCCTGCCACAGGATATACATGCACCGGCCTTGTTCCTCCATCGCTGGTGCCATCTCCCCAAAACCAGCGGTAGTTATTAGCGTTGGTAGAATTGTTGGTAACACGGATGGTATCGCCCTCGCAATAAACGGAGGCACTGGTGGTAAAAGCAGCCACCGGTTTTGCATAAACGGTCACCTGCCGGTACACCGTGGTATCACTGCATCCATTGGTGATATCAACAGATACCGTAAACACACCCGCTGTATTATAAGTATGCAACACCGTGTTTTGATTGTTATTGGTAACTACCGCCCCGGTGTTATCTCCAAAGTTCCAGGTGTAGCTGGTTGCCCCCGAAGTATTATTGCTGAACAACACAATGTGTGGCGCACATCCAAACAGTTGCGAGCTGTTTACATTGATCAAAGGTTTGATGATATTGGGGGCAACCCTAACATTGATGGATTGTGTATCCCTTGAGCACTGGTTTTCGGCAATCAGCCGGACGGTAAAAGTATCTACGGCTTTGCCAATATTGTAGGTATAATTAAAAGAGCCGTTCGTATAGGTGGTATCCTTTTTCCCGTTGCCAAAATCCCAATAATAGGCATTTGGACCGCCCGGCGACGTATTGGTGATAAGGATGGTAAAAGGTGAACAGCCAAAAGTGGTATCCACGCCGAACCTCGCCTTTGGATTGGCCCTTACTTTAACGCTATCACGCCAAATAGTGGTATCGCAACCATTGTACGCTCTTAAGGTAATATGGTAGGTAGTATCATTAAAGAAAGGGCTGTTCTTAAAAATTATAATACCGGGTTGCACGAGGTTTGATTTTACCCCATTACCAAAATCCCAGAAAAATTGTATGCCGTTTAAAAGATTGGAAGTATTGGTGAAGTTAACAGGCAAAGGACCGCAGCCAAAGCTGGTATCTTTTGAAAACTTAGCCACCGCAGTAATTACGGTAATGAATTGCTGATCCATACTATCGGGCTTGCAACCAAACTGGCTGGAAGTTTTTAGTTTGATAATGACCGTATCGGCTGGGTTTGCGATGGTATAACCGGGAAAATTACCGGTCGTATTGCTGCCAATAGAATTACCGTTGGCGAACCATTGATACAACCCGTTGCTATCCGGTAATGCAGCTACATTGATAGCCTTTGACAAATCAAAAGGCGCACAGGCAATAACAGGATTGGAGATAAAGATTGCCTTTGAATCGGGCCTGACAGTTATAATAAATACATTACTTACCGAAGTACAATTTCCACTGGTTACGTTCCTTCGGAAAAAATGTTTACCGGAAGTTGAATACACCGGTGGCTGGTAATTTAATGAGTTGGCAATATCCGTCCATGTAGTACCATCGGTACTGGTTTGCCATTGATAAATATAACTGTTATCGCCTCCGGTAGGTTGAGTTCCTGTTATTAAAGCGGGCGTTATGTTTACGCATACCTCCGTTGAGGAGCTGATGGTATTGTTGCCAATATTGGGATTTACCGTAATACATATTGTGTTACTGGCGGTTTCGCAGGAATTGTTTGTTTTCACTTTTCTCCTATAGCAGGTACTATTGGCAGGACTTGCGTTAAAAGTTTCCTGCGTCGCACCGGTTATTGGTTGCCAGTTATTTTGCGCCGGTGAAGCCATCTCCCATTGATAGGAATAAAGGGAATCCAGTCCGTTGGTTTTGCCACCCGATAAAAGCAGGGTTTGCAGCACAACTGATTGCCCGTTACAGATGATGGAATCCTTCTTAATCGTATTAACAACCGGCGAAAGCACATCAATGGTAACATTGGAAACCGTTGGCGGACATGGAGGCAACCCGGTAATGGTCCATTGGAAAACATATCGTTCACCACTTTTCAAGCCTGTCACTGTTGAATTATTTAAGGTATTGTCAGTAATGGTTGCTGTTGACCCGCTAACCTGTGCCCATGATCCGGTACCTGTTGCCGCTATATTGGCAGCCAGCGTGGCGGTATTCACATTGCATAAAACCTGGTCAGTACCTGCATTTGCGATGGTGGTACCGGGTGTAACGGTTACCGGTATTGTAGCAGAAGAAATACATCCGTTCAACGTTCCTGTTACTGTATAGGTGATTGTGGATATCGGACTGGCGATTACCGAATTACCAGAAGTACTGCTCAATCCTGTGGCAGGCGACCACTGGTAGATGGTTGCCCCGCTCACCGTTAAATTGGTGCTTGTTCCATTACAAATGGTGGCTGGTGCGCTTACTATCAATACCGGCCTTGGCTTCACTTCAATCATTACCGTGGAGATGTTGACCGAATTATTGATGCAACCTTTTGTATCCGTAATTTTTTTGAGTACAATGGTATAGTTGCCCGGTGCGCTATTAGCTGGAATCACATTGATATTAACCGGTCCATTGGAATTGATTGTTTGTGAAATAATTGAGTCGGTACCATCGGGTCGGGTAACGGTTAACTCAATAGTAAAGGGTGCAGCACCGGTTGTAGCAGTAAATGAAACTCCGGCTGCATTGTATTCGCAGATAGACGGCGTGCCGGTAGTGATAACAGCCTTAGGGGTTGGGTTTACTGTAATAATAACCACATTTGAAACCGCACTACACTGACTGGCAATTACCCTTCTCCTGAAATAGGTGGTCTGCAACAAACCGGCTGGCTGGTAATCTATGCCTGTGCCATTAGTGGAAACCCAATTAATATTATCAGTGGAGGATTCCCATAAATACGAATAGGTACCGCCCCCACCCGTTGGCAACTGCCCGGTTAATAAGGCCGGGGCAATACTTTCACAGACCTCGTGATTGGCAGCAATACCAAAATTAACAAGCGCTCCCTGTACAGTGATTGTTACCAGGTTAGAAGTATCAGCACATGCGCTGCTGTTGATCAACCTCCGGTAAACTGTGGTAATGGATAATGCAGGTGGCGAATAGGAAGGGTTTGTTGCACCGGCGATATTTGTCCAGGTAGTACCATCTGTTGAGCGTTGCCATTGATAAGTAAAACTTCCAGATCCTCCACTCACCACATTCATCGTGGTAAGTGTTGCTGGAACTGTATTGGCGCAGATGGTATCATCTTTTGCAATGGTATTACCGGCAATCGAAGGATTAACGGTTACATTGATCACTCCTGCAGGGCTTTGGCACAAAAAACTATTGGTTTGTGTTACATAAAATGAAGCAGTCCCCGCCGTTGAGGTAGATGGTGTGTAAGCTGTGGCTGTTCCTCCTGTTAATACAATATTGTTGTACCATGTTAAGCTGTTGCCGGAAGCGGAAGTAGCTGTTAACGGGATAGCTGCCGCATTTAAACAATAAACAACCGGGGTAACTACCAATGGGGCAGCGGGCCTTGGGTTAACTGTAATTTTAAAAGATATAGGAATGCCGCTGCAAAGTGCGTTTCCAAAGGGAGTTACTGTAATAACAGCCGTTAACGGGGTGCTGCTGTTATTGGTGGCCGTAAATGAACTGATATTACCGGTACCACTGGCGGGTAAACCGATGGCGGTATTGTTGTTTGTCCAGTTATAGGTGGGCGCCCCAACGGTACTGCTGAAATTGAATGCACCAGTTGTTTGTCCCCCGCAATACAAGGTGTCGCCAGGTACCACTACATTCGGGGCAGCGCTTACGATTACGCTTGCGAGGGCGGTTGTAGTGCCGCACTCGTTGGTAACAACCATGCTGATAGCGTGTGTGCCTACTGCTGTAAAACTGATCGGGCCGGGATCTTTAGTTACAGATGTTGCAGGTATTCCCCCATCGAAGGTCCATAAATAAGTGGGCGTCGTTGTACTGCAGGATGACACAATTGCAACCGGAGTAATTGTCACTGGTCCGCATGGATAAGAGGGGGGAGTAATTGTGACTGTTGGTGGCTTTTTTACATCTACGGTTTGGGTAGTAGTGAAAGTTCCGCATGCATTGGACACTGATAACTGTATAGCGTAAATTCCTGGGTTGTTAAATATAAATGTAGGGCTTATTGAGGTTGCTGTAGAGCCGGGCGCAAATCCCCATGACGAAGAGTTTCCACAAAACGCAGCAGCAAAACTAACGGACCAGAAATATTTTGCGGTTTGACAGCTATTAAACAGGTTGGTTGTGTTGGATGAATTTACTGTAAAAGGGATACAACCAGATTGGCTGTTAAGGGTAAAAGCCGGTAATGGTGGCGATGTTACACAGATGGTCCTTGTAAATTCATCCGTGCCACAGTCTTTGGTACTTCCAGTCCTTATTTTTATTGAATATATCCCGGGTACAGTAAAGTTAATTTCTAATGAATTGGAACCATTTTGCCACACAGAAGGATCAGGTAAACCAAAATCATTTCCCAAAAAGCTTCCATTGTTAACTGTCCATCCTGTTGCCGGTGTAATGGACCAGATGGCATTGCCAATTAAACAACTTCCGTTGTCTACATAGCTGTTTAGGCTTGTGTTGATAAACGTGGTTACATTATTGATACAAACGGTGTCACCGGGTGAAATATTGAAAGAAGCTGTTGGCTTTTTTGAAACATGGATCGGTACAACTGTTGCTGCTGAAGACAAGCAAGGATTAGTGGCAACAATGCTTGCTGAAAAAGAATTAAAATAAGTTGAAGTGCCATTGGAGCTTGTAGTGCCACAACTTGACTTATCGAATATATGGGTTACCGAAGAAGGCACATCAGGGTGAACAAAAATTAAAGGGGCTGAACCATCATTGAAAGTGACAGAATAAATTGTGCCTGGTGCATTTGTACTCGTTCCGGTAATAGGGAATGTAAGAGAAGCACCTCCGCAGGTAGTTGTATTGCCAGGGTTTTCAAGACCAACTGCCGGATTAGTTCCTACAAATGCAAAATATTTGGTAGTATCCGTGCATCCTGTATTACCGGTGACTATATAAAGCATCGGGTGCGGACCAACTGCATAGGTATGAGAAACAGATGCAAATGTTGATGAATTAAAATCAGGAGAACCGTCACCCCAAACGATTCGGTAATCAGTGTTATTAGATTGGGAGGATTGATTCGTAAATGTGAAAATTCCATTTGTAAGGCCACAGGTTTTAAAATAAGTTTCACCGTTATACAATGCCTTACCTGTTCCACCCAGTGTTCTATCCGGGGATTGCTTGTTGGTAACCGATAGAGTTGTTGTTGTTGTACAACCTGCAGCCGATGTTGTAGAAAGAGTTACATTAAAATTTTGTGAAACATTGCCCGGATTTCCGACAAATTTGTGGGTTGGATCTTTAGCGGTCGAAGTATTACTACTACCAGAATTAGGATCACCGAAATTCCAGCTGTAAGTTGCGCCGCCCGTGGAAGTATTTGTAAAAACTACCGGAACGCTGCTACAGAGGCCGGTTGGTGCTGATGTAAAATCGGCTGTCGGAAATGGATTTACTGTAATGGTCGCAGTCCCTGTGTTTGTACAGCCAGTTGTTGTATTCCTTCCTGTTATTGTATAGGTTGTAGTAATTACTGGGTTCGCCGTTACGATTGAACCAGTTGTAGCACTGAGGCCTGTGGCAGGTGACCAGGAATATGTATCGGCGCCGGATGCTGTAAGCGATTTAGGTTGCCCGATACAAATCCCAATGGGATTGAGGCTAATAACCGGGAGGGCAAACACTGTCACTGAAATAGGACCAATGGTAGTATCTGATAATCCACTCCGGGTAAGTTTTACAGAGTAGTTGCCGGTAGTAGAAGCCGTATAACCAGCCGCATTGGTTCCCACATTTGCCCCATTGTTAACCCATTGGTAAGCGGTAATACCTGTTATGGGGCTAACGGTTAATACCACATTGCCGCCCGAACAAAAACTGGTTGGCCCGCTTGCCTGTATTACCTGCCCATGTATCACAACTGAAAAAAACAGTAAGGATAATACGGATAAAATCTGCTTCATTAAGTGTTACTAAGGTTTAAAGTTTGTTTCCAACAGGCCACAGGTATTACTCTTTCTGCCACAAGCAATGGGCAAACCCCTGGGATTTTTAAATATAAATATTTTTCAGATACAACACTACATAAAGATGTCTTATCAATAAAAAGGATTTTGACTGTTTTTAAGTTGAGAAAATAATTAATCCACCGCTTTATCCGGTTTTAAGCAGTGCACCCTCTTAAATCACAGGGAAATCCCCATCTTTCGAATTCATCCTCCCGCTGAGCTTTGCCAAACCTCACAGGTTTTAAAAACCTGTGAGGTTTTCGGAAAAGAGCCGCGTTAGGATATGGAAGCAAGGTTATCTATCAGGGTATCTACCGGATTTAGAACAACCACCAATCAAGCATGCCAAAAGCAAATGCTTGCTGGCCACCTTTTTTTATTTTGACTCCTGCCTGTTTATTGAAACAATGTTTCGGATAACGATCCGTAACATATAAAATTGCGGACAGCATGTAGTTTATAGTACAAAAGTAGTAAAATAGAGAGTTTTTAATTCGCTCCATAAAGATAAAAGTATCCGCCGCGGCGGACGACGCCATCCGACAGCTATCGGATGAAGCTAAAAAATCCCAATAGCTATCGGTACTTTTGCCTGGCTCATAAAAAAAACTAACTCACGGTTTTCCTTATGCAGTATAATTTTAATAGGAACAAATCTCATTAATCCGATATTCCTTCCAGCACCAGCAGAAATGCGTATTCCCGCGCTTTATCCTTTAAAGGTTTGTACCTGCCCGAAGCGCCTCCATGCCCCGCCTCCATATTGGTGAACAGGAAGAGTTTATTGCTGTCCGTTTTCATTACCCTTAGTTTGGCCACCCATTTGGCGGGTTCAAAATATTGTACCTGGCTATCGTGCAGGCCCGTGGTTACCAGCATATTGGGGTATGCCTTTTTTTCAACATTGTCATAGGGCGAATAGGATTTCATGTACTGGTAACTTTCCTTATCGGCAGGGTTTCCCCACTCATCGTATTCATTGGTGGTAAGCGGGATGGATGCATCGCTCATAGTGGTAACCACATCCACAAAGGGGACCGCAGCTATAATTCCATTCCACAGATCGGGGCGCAAGTTGGCGACCGCTCCCATTAGCAAACCGCCGGCGCTTCCGCCATTTGCATACAGGTGTTGGGGAGATGTATATTTTTCCGCAATTAAAAACTCCGCACAATCAATAAAATCGGTAAAAGTGTTTTTCTTTTTCATCATCTTGCCGTCTTCGTACCAATACCTGCCCAGCTCCTGCCCCCCGCGGATATGCGCAATGGCGAATGCGAAACCCCTGTTTAATAAACTAAGCCTTACGCTGCTGAAGGATGCATCCATACTGATACCGTAGGATCCGTAAGCATATAAAAGCAAGGCGCCATCGCCATCTTTTTTAAACCCTTTTTTGTATACGATAGAGATGGGAACTTTGATGCCATCTTTCGTTGTAGCA
Source organism: Chitinophagales bacterium (assembly GCA_038213285.1). Lineage (GTDB taxonomy): Bacteria > Bacteroidota > Bacteroidia > Chitinophagales > Chitinophagaceae > Ferruginibacter. The sequence goes on along the minus strand of JBBQTL010000080.1, from coordinate 9,896 downwards.
AATAATCGTTGGGTTTCGTATTGCATGGGATCGTACCCTCCTACAACTTCCTGCTGCTTCATGAGTTTCTTTTCTTTACTCACCATATTATAATCAAATACAGAATTGGGGGTGGTTAAAGAAGTATAATTAAAACGAAGGATATCGGTATTGTAATCAGGGTTGGCCATGATATTGGCTACATAAGACGGTTCGTCAAAAACAAGGTAGTGGCTGTTTTTGTCTTGGGTATTTAACACATGTATCTGCGTAAGGCCTCCCTTCCTTTCATTGATGGCGAGGAAATTTTTAAACAGGCCGAAACTGGAAATCAATGTGTTTTCATCGTGAGGAATAAGATCTTCCCAGTTACTGATATCCATCTGATCCTCTGGGCTAGTTACTATTTTAAAGTTCCTGGCCTGCAGGTTGGTACGAATATAAAACCGGTCATTGGCATGATCCACATCGTATAACACTTCCTTCAGGCGGGGCTGAAATATTGCAAATGTTCCTTCCGGATGGTCGGCATTAAGCCATCTTACCTCGGAGGAAAGTGTAGCCTGTGATGTTATGAGGATGTATTTTTCCGACTTCGATTTCCCCACACCGATATAATTGGAAGGATCCTTTTCTTCATACACAACTTGGTCCGCCTCAGCCGAAGTACCCAACACATGCTTCTTTATTTTTTCTGATAAAAGAGTAACCGGGTTTTTAGCGGTGTAAAAGATCGTTTTATTATCATTTGCCCATACAGGTCCACCTTCCGTACCAGGAATCACATCCGGGTAAGTTTCTCCCGTTTGCAGATTTTTGATGTAAATTTTATATTCCCTGCGGGACAGGGTGTCTACACCATAAGCCATTAACCGGTTATCGGGGCTTATAGAAAAGCCAATCGCAGAATAATAATTATGCACTTCGGCCATTGCATTTACATCCAGTAATATTTCTTCGTCCCCCTCAGGGGTTCCCTTCTTACGACAGTACACAAAATAGTCTTTGCCCTCTTCCAGCCTGCTGTAATAAAAATATCCGTTTTTAAAAACAGGTACCGATTCATCCTTCTCCCTAATGCGGTCCTTCATCTCTGTGTACAATTTATCCTGCAAGCCCTTCGTGGCCGACAGCATGGTATCATAATAATTATTTTCCGCCTCCAGATAGGCAACCACTTTACCACTATCGGGCCCTTTTTTAAAATAATCGTTCATCCAGTAATAGTCGTCTATTCTCTTATCGTCATGAGCCAGTAATTCCTTTGGCTTTGTTTCGGCGATGGGTGGGGCTACATTTTCCGGCAAGTTGTGTTCAGTTTTTTTCACTTTAATTTTGTTATTGCATGATAGAATGAGTAAAGGTAAAATTACTGAAGCGATGATTGTTTTTAATTGCAGGATGGGTGGGTGTATTTGTTGAATATTTTGCGATGGGGTTTTTGCAATGGCGTTGTTGCGATGGCGTTGTTTTATGATGGGCTTCACCCATCGCTAAGATATGTCGCCCTTACAGGGCTAAAAATTCGTAAAGCCCTGTAAGGGCGTAATATCTAAGCACAGGGTGCAGCCCTTTGATGTGTATCAATCCCACACATATCGTTCATCATAAGCAACCATATTTTTCTTAAGCAACCTCCTGAATTCATCTTGAAAACTCACCTTGTTGTGATGTGCGTGCTGATTGTCGATATAAGCTATTACCTTATCCACCTATGTAGGACTTACAGAAAACGCTCCATACCCGTCGAGTAAAAATTTTTCAAGGATTCATCTTTTGTTTTCATCCATTTGGAAGAATGCGATTTTACTTCTTCCAGCAATTTCATTAAGGCGATTTTCTTTGATAATTTACAAAGCAGGTGAACGTGATCTGAATATCCTCCAATCATTATTGGATCACAATCCATGTTTTTGCAAATACTGCCGAGATAACTATGAAGTTCCTCTTCATAAGGCGGTTGTATAAATGGCTCCCTGTGTTTTGTACTATATACAATGTGGACATAGTTGGTTACTAATGACTGGCTCATGTTTTATATAGATGGTTATTTATAAATTGATGGCTTTATTACGATGGGCTTCACCCATCGCTTAGATATGGCGCCCATTAAAGGCTTTTAATTTCTCCTTGCCAGCACAATCGCCTCTTTAAACTGCTTTTTATTCCCTTTTAAATTAAATACTTCGGTAAATACAATGTACACGCCAACGGCAAGTCGCTGGCTATTTTCGCCCAAACCATCCCAGCGAAAATTTCCCTGTGTACCGCACAAAGCATTTTTTTGAAGGTAACGTACCGGTCGGCCGGCGGTATTAAAAACTGTGATGTTAGCTACATAACCAGGTTCGGGGAAGTTATATTGCACCGTTGCAAAATCATCCTGGCCGTCATTATCCGGTGATACAATTTCCGGCGATAATTTTATAGTGCCCTGCACTCCATCATTGATCCGGTACTGTGAATTTTTGTATGTGGGTGTTCCATAACCTGCAGATGTTGCTGCTGAATGCCAGTTGTCCGACGATTGAGTGGGTGCGTTGTAATCAATTCTTTCCAGTGCTACTCCTTCGGTATTGTCAATTAATTTAAAGTGCCATTTTTCGCTATAGGCTAACTCATCCATTATTTCACCCTGTGCATTTATTAGAATTACGGTGCCCTTGTCATCATTGAATGCAGGCATATTACCTACTTCGATAAATGCATCCATATTAAGTGTGATGTAGGCTGATTGTACGATTGATGCATCTTTTGTTACTACCATAAAATCCTCCGGAAATAATAAATAACTTTCTGCACTTAACTGAATGATGTTGCTGATAACACCGGTACTGTTTCGGCTGGCGATATAGCATTGCTTCAGGTCAATTATTCTTTTACTTCTATTGTAAATTTCAACATAATCGGTACCGTTTGATGGCGGGTTAAATAAAATTTCATTAATAGCAATATCAGCAGGATTGGCTGCTTCAGGCAAGCCTACCCTTGCTGAATTTTTCGTACCAATTGTATTTCCACTGCAATCAGTAAGTCTGGAAATGGTTACCGTGTACACTTTATTTCTTGCAAGCGGACTACTCAATTTTAAACTTACCCGGTCAAAAACCGGTGAAACTGACACTGCACCCACGGCCACTCCTATCCCATCACTGATGCTGAAATTAGCTGGGATAGCCGCTTTCAAACTATCCAACGGTTCATCAAAAACAAGTATTATAGTTAGGCTGTCAGTAGCATAGGCCCTCAATAACCGGGGGGACTTTTTATCCGGATTCAACGTATCCACCGAATTTCTTTTGCCTGGAGTGCCGCCCCTGGTATCAGTGCTTGCCTTCCAGTTGCTAAAGCCAATACATGGATTTTTGGTGTCCATCATTTCCAGTGTCCATCCCCCGTTCTTCTTTAATTCATTTTGATACCATGTGTCTTTAAAACCTACCGAATGAACGATACTATTTTGCGATGATACCAAAACCAATTGATCGCCTGCGTTACCAAGAGATGGAAAATTTGATACTGCAATAGCAGTTCCAAACGTGGCCATTACATTGAAAGCACTGGCAGCACACACTATTACAAAACTATCGGGCCGCAAAATATAATTGGTCATCGGGCCGCTCAGGCCAGTTGTATCTCCAATACGCCAGTCTTTTAAATTGATTGTGGCGGATGAGGTATTTTTTATTTCAACCCATTCATTATTGGGTAAGCCCACGGGTGGTGAAGGGTCCGCCATTATTTCATCAATCACTACGTCGTGCTGCCGGGCGATGTATGGAGCAACATAAGTGAAAGTGACATTGCCGTTAACAATGCTGTTTCCTGCCAGGTCTTTTACACCGTTTACAGTAAGCTGGCTGATTTGGCCGCTGGTGAAACTGCCCGCAAAAGTTAAGTGTACCAGGGCGGAATTACCTCCATCCAACATTGCTGTGGCAGCAGTACCAAGCGAATGATTGGCGATATAATTGGTTGCCAGTTGGCTACTCGCATTCTCCACCGGTTCATTGAATAATAAGTCCAAAGTATTGGCTGAAACAGGAGTAACTGTTTGTATAATGGGTGGCGTTGTATCCGGTATGTAATGTTTTATTTCAATATCATCAAAAAAGTGGCGTTGAAAAAAACCGGCAGTACTCTGTTTTACCAATATTCCAAACCAGGCAGAACTGGTGAAAGTGGCATCTGTAACTGAACCTTCAGTAAAATAAGCATTGCCTGTTCCCGTTATATCACGGAGCAATGTCAATCGGTTGGCGGCATCCCTGGTCACTTTTATCCTGAGCGTATTACTGCTCTTATCCGTGATCCCATTTATACCATCAATTATTTTTGTAATAGCACCTGACGAAGCCTTTCGGTACAAACTGATTTCATCATCCGTATTACCAATGCGTACAAAATAACCGTTGGTTGTAGTCAGCGTAAGGTCACTGGCGGATGCGGTTAAAAAGATATCCACGTAATTGGCGGATGAAGTATTGAAGGTAAGATGAACGGACAGTTCCCATTGGGCAGTTGTGGCTAAAGTGCTTGCCGTACTTAAGTAAAAAGTACTGTTGGCGATGGTACTATTAGTCTGCAACTGAAAAGGATTGTTCACGACCCAGTTGCCCGAACCTCCTACCCATGGAGGATTTGCAGTATAATTTCCATCTGAAAAATCTTCTGTAAACTGGGCGGTAGCAACGGGAATGTTCAATACAAAAAAAATACAGCAGTATAACAAGGCAGTTGTTTTCATGCAAACCAGTAGTTGACTTTAAAGATACTGACTTTACAGACTGAAAAAATAAATCAAGTGTTATGTAGATAATCCTAAATTGTTGTATAAGGTTGCCACCGTTTTTCCCAGGCGAGTGTCTGCCGTTAGACTATTCAAACAAAACTACTTTTTGCGGCAGGACTCGCCGCTAATGAGGCGAGATGAACATGTCAATATATTGTCCTCTTTCGGATCATTATGGTTAGCCCCGAAGGACGGCGAGTCCTGTAGCACCCGTTCGAAACTTTAGAGCGCTTTCTGCATGGACCCAACTGGGAATAATATTATGATTCCGCAATTCCCCCATTGTGAATATGTCACAACCGTAACAGAAACATTGACCATTTTCCTTTCGCCATTGACCGTACACTCTCCCACATCAGTTCTAACTTCCGGGCTCACTTAATATATTTATTTTTATGTTTGGCTAATTAGCACTTTGTCATTACTTTTGCCCCTCAATGAAAAATATAAAGCATACAACTTTTACCAAGAAACGTTCCATGCGTGGGAAGGTTAATTAGTATTTTGTTTGTTGTACAATATGCAAAGCCTTCCGCAAAAACGGGAGGCTTTTTTTGGGCATAACCCATTCGTTTACCAGGTGAATAATTATTGTTTAAAATAAAAATCAATTCTTAACTAAAATAAAAACAACGAAAAATGAAAGTAGCTGTAGTTGGCGCAACAGGTTTGGTAGGCAGCAAAATGTTGCAGGTATTGGCCGAGCGGAATTTCCCGGTAACCGAATTAATTCCCGTAGCGTCCGAAAAATCAATTGGTAAAGAAGTAGAATTTAAGGGGGCTAAATACAAGGTAGTAGGATTCGCTGATGCCATTGCCGCTAAACCAAACGTTGCCATTTTTTCAGCAGGTGGAGCCACATCACTGGAACTGGCACCCAAATTTGCCGAAGCAGGTATTACCGTAATTGACAATTCAAGTGCCTGGCGGATGGACCCAACAAAAAAACTGGTAGTACCCGAAGTAAATGCGGATGTTTTGACGGCTGATGACAAGATTATCGCCAACCCCAATTGTTCTACTATTCAAATGGTAGTGGTATTAAAGCCATTGCATGATAAGTATAAAATTAAAAGGGTCGTGGTATCCACCTATCAAAGTGTAACCGGCACAGGCGTTAAAGCAGTGGAACAGTTAATGAACGAGCGCAAAGGCATCACTGGTGAAATGGCATATAAATACCCGATTGACCTGAACGCCATTCCACAGATTGATGTGTTCATGGAAAATGGCTACACCAAGGAAGAAATGAAAATGACGAAAGAAACCGTTAAGATAATCGGGGATGAAAATATTAAAGTTACCGCGACCACTGTACGAATACCGGTAATGGGCGCCCATAGCGAAAGTGTTAACATTGAATTTGAAAATGATTTTGACCTGGATGAATTAAAAGATTTATTAAGCAAGGCGCCTGGCGTAGTAGTGCAGGATGACATTGCCAATTTCATTTATCCAATGCCATTGACGGCACATGAAAAGGATGAAACCTTTGTTGGCAGGATAAGGAGAGATGAAACCCAGGCCAATACCTTAAACTGTTGGATTGTAAGCGACAACCTGCGTAAGGGTGCCGCTACCAATGCGGTGCAGATTGCGGAGTATTTGATGGAGAAGGGGATGTTGTAAACCCCTCCGCCCGCTGATAAAGGGACTATTGATGCGAAGTTTTATGTAGAAATTATTTCTTGAAGTTTTTGTCAAAATACAAACGGCTAACTTTTGTGGTTAGCCGTTTTTTTATAAGTTATATAAGATGCAGACATTAACTGATCGTCCAGATTTCATTCCCTCTTAGCAATTTATCCAGGTCGCCCTTGCCTCTCTTGGCAGTTATTTCTTCTATCTGCATCGTCATTTCATCTTCGTAGCAGGCCCTGTCTGTTTCGTAAAATACACCAAATGGCCTTGGTAAATGACCGGCTAATTTAGGATCATCAAACATCCGGATCAATACCTGCGCTTTGTAAAAATCCTTATCATCATGCACCCATAAATCATCCACACTTGCACCACCTTCACTTATGTCAACAATTACTGGTTTAAAACCATCCAGTTTGATACCTCTATTTTTTGCAGTTCCAAATACCAATGGTTGTCCCTGTTCTAAAAACAATACTTCTTCCGGCTTGCTGCTCTTTTCGGTAAATACTTCAAAAGCGCCATCGTTAAAAATATTACAGTTTTGATAGATCTCTAAAAATGAAGCGCCTTTATGTGCCTGTGAGCGTAATAACATCGCCTGCAGGTGCTTCGGATCACGGTCCATGGTACGGGCTATGAAACTGGCATCTGCTCCCATGGCCAAAGCCAAAGGATTAAACGGATGATCGATACTGCCGAACGGTGTAGATTTGGTAATCTTATTTTCTTCAGATGTGGGAGAATATTGCCCTTTGGTTAAGCCATAAATCTGGTTATTGAACAATAATACGTTGATATCAAAATTTCGGCGAAGCAAATGGATGGTGTGGTTACCGCCAATACTTAAACTATCGCCATCGCCGGTTACCACCCATACGCTTAATTCTGGCCTTGCTGCCTTTAAGCCACTGGCTACTGCGGTTGCACGGCCATGAATACTATGCATTCCATAAGTATTCATGTAATATGGAAAACGGCTGCTACAACCTATTCCGGAGACAATTACGATATTCTCTTTTGGAATACCTAACGTAGGCATTACTTTCTGTACCTGTGCAAGAATGGAATAATCTCCACAGCCGGGGCACCATCGTACTTCCTGGTCAGTAACAAAATCTTTTGCGGTTAAAACCTGTTGGGTGGGGGTCGGTACTGCTGTTGCGGTTTCGCTCATATAAGAATAATTAAATAGAGAACAAAGTTATAGAAAATATGTATGCCGTGAGTTAGGTGAAAAAGGTTAAAACGTAAATAGGGTTTATAAAGTATCTATCCTATCGGGAAAAAAACTTTAACTCAATCACAAAGGTCTGCTTTAAACTTCGTGACCCCTTTTAAGTGCCAATCAGCCATCAGCAAATCAGACACCAGACATAACCCCTATTTACTTCACTTCAACTTCTCCGTCACCGGCAATCAACTCTTCCCAGTATTCTGCAGGTTGACGTGTATGTGGCACTTCAATGGTTCCGCCAACTATATTGGCAACAGCAAAAAATTCGTACAATTCTTCAGTAGTTACGCCGGTTTCCTGCGCTTTTCCGAGATGATATTTTATACAGTCATCACAACGAAGTACCATACTTGCAACCAGGCCCAGCATTTCCTTTGTTTTTACATCCCATGCACCTGCTGCATAAGTGTTGGTATCCAAATTCCATAGTCTTTTTATTACCAGGTTATCTTTGGCCAAAATCACATCATTCATTTTAGTGCGGTAATCGTTAAATTCCTTTACTAATTGGCTCATTGTGTAAGTATTAAACATAAGAGCCGCAAAGTTAATATGGGCCGATATTAAAAGATTCGAATTATGGAAACTGTTTTAATTTTAGTTACTACTTTTAAAAAACTGAATAACATGCATTCAACTCCTCTTTCTAAATTGTTGAATTTCTTATTAAAAGGTATCTTCTCAATACATAATTGCCCGGGCCAATCAATCAATCCTTTCAACAGTATGCAATGCTATTTCTTGCATCCTTCTAAAAAATCTTTTATACCTGCCATAATTTTATCAGCCATCTGTTGTTGAAATACAGGGTCCAGTATTTTCATTTCCTCCTCCGGGTTACTTAGGAACAGCGCTTCAACCAATGCATTCGGATATTCGATGGGGCTGTTGAGCATAAAATTAAAAGAGCCCGTATTCCCATATTCCTTCAGACCCAACTCCAGCATTCGTTTGTAAATATCCAGGCTTAGGTTTCTAAATCCAATATACCGGTAAAAAGTTCCGGTGCCACCCACCCTGATCGGATCCTCCGATGAGTTTAAGTGAAAACTGATTAACAAATCAGGTAAACTATCCCGGTAAAACAAAATCCGTTCTTTATTATCAAAAAACTGCTCTTTGGTTCTTGTCATGATTACTTTAGCGCCTTCACGTTCCAAAGCCTTTTGTAATTTTAAAGAAACCGCCAGGGTAAGGTCTTTTTCCAATATACTGGTTGGGCCGGCTGCGCCTGTATTGGTGCCTCCATGACCGGCATCAACCGCAATGGTTAAATTTTTAAGCAACAGGTTTTCCGGTTGGCGTCTTACTTTTATCATTAGTGAATTGCCGGCATAGTATATTTGATGTCCCCAATGTTGGGCATGTTTCAATTCAATGGTAATCCGGAACACATCATCTTCCTTTTGCTCGTAGCTTACATTTTTTATCTCCTTCGCCGTTTCCAGTTGGGTTATCCAGTTGGTATTGTTGGTGGCACCATAAATATCCACTACAATCTTAGATGGATCAACCAATTGAAATGATTGGTAAGGTAATTTTGCAAATAACCCCACTCTTACATAATCATACTGATCATCACCATATACATTCCATTTATCGGTGAGGGCATTCGGCATCAACGTTCCTTTAGGCATCAGTTCTACCAGATCATCCGGTATGTAGGCAGTATGTGTTTTTGATAACTGTACTTTAAAATGAGAACCCACCTTTCCAATAATTTTTAATACGATGTTGCTATCGAGGTAGCCAATTTTTGCACCTCCCAACCGGTCATCTCCCAGGCCATATTCCAGGTGTGCCAACCTTCCTTTGGTAATAGCGATATCTGAAGCAAGCGGTGAAAGAATGGAAAAATTATTGAAGCTTTCCCTGGTTACGGTGTTGCCAGTTGTATCAGTGATAGTAACGGGTATTTTCTTAACAATGAAACTATCTGATTCTTTGATGATATATTCCCCCTGGTAAATGCCAGGCATTCCATTGGTTTGTGTCAATGGAAGTTCATACAAAAAAGTATTGTTTATTGTCTTCACAATACATTGAGTCAAAGCTTTTACCCTGAATTGAATTTTATCTCCCGGCATTAATACCAGGTTACCTTCCGGAATGGTTTTAATACTTTCGATTCCCAGCTCTTTTACCGGCTCAGGGGGCTTTGGCAGTGTGTAAGAATAATTGATTTTTTTTGTTAGGGATTTGCCACCGTTTTCAGCAAGCAGTGTAATAAGGGAATCGCCGGGCAAC
>JBBQTL010000079.1:0-21107 GCA_038213285.1 Chitinophagales bacterium | reverse complement strand
CATCCAGTCCCATTCGCACCCAATCCCATAGCTTGAAGGTGAAAATATATGGTGTTGCGCTAATTTCAAGTACCATGCTGCCTTTTCCTGAACAATGTACTGTTCCTGCAGGAATCAGCACATGATCGTGTTTTTTAACCGGCCAGGTTTGAATGTGTTTCTCGGCTTCGAAAGGTTTTCCGCCATACTGCGCTTCTTCCAGTCCGGTTATCATTGCTTCAGGGTTAACACCTTCTTTCAGGCCGAGATAAACAAAGGCATCGTCTTCAACGTCCATCATGTAATAGCTTTCATCCTGGGTATAGGACATGCCAAATTTTTCACGGATGTATTCGGTAAGCGGGTGTACCTGTAAGCTCAGGTGACCGCCTTCCATCGTATCTAAAAAATCAAAACGGATAGGGAACTCATCGCCAAAACGGCTGTACACCGCTTGTCCCATCAATTCAACCGGGTGAAGAAAGACCAGGTTGATAGCGGGGATCTCAATTACATCATTTCCAAATTTTAATAGAAGGCTGTTTTCTTCGGGTACACAATTAAAGCACCAGGCATAATTGGTAGCAACTGGATCAAGGTTGCATACTTCCTTCATCCATTGGCCGCCCCATGGGCCGGGATCAAAAAATGGCACAAGGCTGAAGGGGCGGGTTGTTGCCAAACGTAGCCCTTCAAAAATAGCGGCAGCTTCCACCAGTTTGGGCCCGTTAATTTTATTGGTATCCAGTACAAAATCCCATTGATGGAACAAGATTTTTTTTAACCGGTCGCAAACACGCCAATCTACAAAGAACCCCTGTTTGTAAAGCAGCATCCAGTCTGGTGTGTCCCGGTTTTTTACACCGATATTGTCCACCAGGTGTTGCCTCATCCGCAACTGTATTTCCCAGCGGGCCATATCTGCATACACCAGTAATGCAGGTTGATCACATAACAAAGATGCACCCGTGCCATAAACGATGATGGTGCCATCCCCGGCGGATTGTATTTCCTGTTGAATGGAGCGTAAACTTCCTGTATCAAAATAGGCATCCATGGTAAGCCGGGTGAGGTAACCGAAAATGCGGTCGTTCGTAACATCCGGGAACACCAATTGCTCTATCACTTTTTCGGGCAACATATAATCTGCTGCATTGATAAACCGGTTGTATTGCAAATGTTGTTTTAGCTGCTCCCTTACTTCTTCATGCAACACTCCCTGGTAGGTTTCTATCACTACCACTTTATTGGAAACTGTAAGTGTGCTGATCACTTCGTTTAATTTGGAACAGATGGCATCCCATCCTTTAGTTACGTTAAATGCTGTACTCTTTACTTCCACGCAGGGTTGGAGGTTGAAGGCTGATTTTTTATCAAGGTATTTTTGCTTCATGAATAGGTGGTTTAGCTTTTAATGGTTTGTATTTGGTTACAGATGATGCAACCGTTTTCTCACGAGGTAATCAGCACCGTACAAGGCGGCTGCATCCGGGTAATGTGCCGATATCAAGGTAACTTTTCCCCAGGGTGTCCAGGCATGTTGATTTACTTTTTCCTGTAAAGCCGGCAATAATTTGGATGCGCTTTTCATGATACCACCACTCAGGATCACCCGTTCGGGGTCAAAGGCGTGTATCATGGTTATGATGCCTGCAGACCAGGCCGATATGCAATGGGCTAAAACTTCTTCCGCCACCTGATCCTTGCCGGCTACCTGTTCAAAAAGGGTGTTAAAGTCAAGTGTCGTTGCATTGCTTAAAGTACTGTTTGAATAACCGGGATGTTCCTGGATAAGGGATGGTAATCGCCAGGTGGCGGCTTCTGCTTCTACACAACCGATATTGCCACAGGTACACAGCACCCCTCGGTGGTTGATGGTAAAATGGCCACCCAGGTTGCCTGCCTGGAAATGTTTGCCATTTAACAACTGCCCGTTTATGAGTACTGCGGAGCCGATGCCGGTGCCCAGGGTTACCATTACCAGGTCGTTACAGTTTTTGCCATTGCCATAATGCCATTCGCCAAGCAGGGCCATCTTGGCATCATTTTCCAAATAGAGTGGTATGTTCCAGGTTTTTTTTGCCCATCCTGGCAAATCTATACCCGGGCCGTCATCATATTTCTTATTGGTAGCAATGATTGAATTGGATGTTGAATTTACCAATCCTGCGAATGAAAAACCGATCCCCAATAAATCCCCGGCAACTAAAAGGTTCCTGGTAAGTAATTGGTTGATGCTGTTTTCGAGCGGTATCAATTGCGGTTGAAGTCCCGAAGCGGACAGTGCCAACAGTTCCGATCGGTCTGCCAGGTTGCCCTCTTGTAGCAATCCAATTTTTATCACTGTTCCACCAAGGTCTATTGCAATGGTATGTGTCATAATGTTAGCATTTCAAATGGGAGTGTTTCAATTTTACAGGGAATGAAGATGTTTGGTGTGTTTATCTGTTAGCAAGATCTTTTTCCAGTTCTTCCAATGTTTTTCCTTTTGTTTCGGGAACATATTTCCAGACATAAATTAAATTAGCCAGGCAAATCAAAGCAAAAATGAGAAAGGTAAATCCGCCGCTTAATTGCTCCAGCATAATAGGGAATGCAATGGTAACAATGGTACAGGCGATCCAGAGGGCAACAATGGCGATGGACATGCCTTTACTGCGCAGCCTGTTGGGGAATAACTCGGTGGTTACTACCCAAAGCGCTGGTCCAAGTGATGCGGCAAAAAAAGCAATGTAGCCAAGAATAAAAACCAACACCAGCACGCCTGTTGTTTCCCCCATAAAAAAGACGGCCGACAATCCTGCCAGCATCAGGGTCATACCCAGTGAGCCGACCACAATTAAAGGCTTGCGGCCAAAACGATCTATCAGCAGCATGGCTACCAACGTAAATACCAGGTTGGTGCCTCCGATGGCAATGGTTTGTAATAATGCTGAATCGGTCGATACGCCTACGTTGGCAAAAATTTTCGGGGCATAATACATGATAGTATTGATTCCGGTGATTTGCTGGAATACTGCCAGTATCACACCGATGTATAACAATGGTTTTACCCTGGGAGCTAACAAATCACTATAAGTGGAAGCCTCCTGCACCGAAAGGCTTTTTTCAATTTCACGCAATTCAATAGCAGCAGTTTTTGTCCCGGCGGTTTTTAACAATACCTGGTAGGCTTCATCATTGAGCTGCCTGGCTACCAGCCAACGCGGACTCTCGGGAACAAAAAACAAACTGGCAAACAACAGTACAGCCGGGGCGGCCATTACCAGCAACATCCACCGCCAGTTATTTTCACCCGTATTTACCAACAGGTAATTACTAAAAAATGCAATCAGGATGCCCACTACAATGGCGAGTTGATTCAATGATACCAGGGTGCCACGGTATTTGGCCGGTGCCAGTTCGGCTATGTACATCGGCGACAGGATAGAAGCCACCCCAACCGCAATACCTCCCAGTACCCTGGCCATGATGAACAGGGTTAAAGTATGCGCCGACGCACTTCCTATTGCGGAAATGAAAAACAACAATGCAGCCAGCATCAGCACTTTTTTTCTGCCATATTGATCACCCGCTTTGCCGGCAATAAAAACCCCGGCAATGCATCCCAGCAACAAGCTACTTACTGTCCAGCCAAGTTGCACTTCGGTTAATTTAAAATAGGGTTGAATAAAATTAATGGTACCGGAAATAACAGCGGTATCAAAGCCAAATAAAAGCCCTCCCAGTGCGGCTACAATAGATATCAGAACAACGTATCCTTTCATGTGTAATTTTTTATGTATTCCTGAATATGCTTTTTAGTACGTGGTGTTATTTAAATTGTATTGCTGTTGACCAATACTGGCACCCCATCGATTTCCACCAGTCGGGCAGAGAAACCATGGGCGGCAATTTCTTCATAGTTGTATCCGGCATCGGAGGGCCAGCATGCGCCAACGATTAAGTTTTCATTGCCGGTATTGGACAACCGGTGTGCAGTTTCGCCCCCGATATAATGCAGGCTTCCCGGGTAAACTTCCTCTGCCCAGGTATTCCTTTTACGGTCCATTAAAAGCAGCATGCCTTTCCCCTGTACGCCCCAATAAAATTCGGCACGGTCACTCAGTGCATGAAAATGCCCCTTCGTCATAAAGTATTCGTTACCCACTTTACCGGGCATGATGGTTGACGTGCCAAAAAATAATCCTGCGGGTGTGTTTTCCGGTACCGGAAACCACACTTGTACCGTATAAGCCATCGTTTCGGCAGGCAATGCATTTACCGCTTCCTGGTCATTATAGATGGTCCCGGTTTCAGCAATACTACGCTGCTGGTTAAGTACGGGTTCGCCGGATAAACTAAAATCGGGTAGCCCTATTTTTACCGGCGTGGAAAGGATTGATAAATGTTTCATGGGGTGATTGGATTAAGATTGAAATATTGGTAATTGTTTGTATCACCTACTTTTAAAAAACGCCTGCTAATCACTTTTTCTCCGTTAGGTGGAGTAAATTCCGCCACCAGCACATAGCCCCCGTGAGCGGCAGGAAGTTGTAGTGCAACCGGGATATCTGTGCGTAAAAAGGAGGGGAGGGTCACGGTTAATCGTTGTTCGGAAGCTACCCGACCTTTGGCATCAACCAATTTGATGGTTACTTCACCTGTAGTTTCTTTCGATAAGTTATTAATGCCAACAAGATTGAATAACAGGGTGGAAGATGGCTGATGGGGCAATAAAATTTTAGTATACCGTTCGTCGGTAAGATTGATGAAAGTGGCAACAGGTGCAAACGCATGTTTAAACCATTGTAATGTAGGTGTTGGTTCCAGGTTGCGGATATCGCCCTTAAACCAGTCGCCGGTATAACCATAATTATTGGCCAGGTAGCAAAACGCAAGTACACCTGCAATAGAGGGTTCACTTCTTAACCATTCTGTTTCCAATTGCATCCAATAAGCCTGCAACTCCCAATTTTGTTGGGGGGTGGAGTTTTTACCCAGGTAATATTCATAAGTTTCCACCGTTAATTTACTCGGTGTACCATTGCGCCAGAGCCAGATCCATCCATATTCATTTACCAGTTGGGCAGATGAGGATTCCTGGATATGCTTTATTTCTGTTGGTTTGAAATCCAGGTTACCCAGTGGGTAAAAATTTTTATTTGAGCCGGGCTGCAGGTGACTGATACGTCCCTGGTAAGGATGCGGTTCATCCATTTCGTCATTCGCCATTTTATCGCCGGTCATATACCCTGCGTCCCATACCCGTGTGGGGTCCAGTTTCTTTAATGTTGGTATCAGGGTGTTGCCAATATAGTCATCCCAGTTTTCATTGATGGCATCCCAGATCGCAATGCTTGGATGATTGCCATCCGTCCATACCCAATCGGTATATTCTTTTTTTACCTGTTCATCCCAGCCATGGTTTTGCCAGTAAAGCCATTCGTTCTGGAACAGTAAGCCGTATTCATCCGCAAGGTCGTACCAAAAATCGGGTGCAACACCTACGCATATACGCATCATATTCCAGTTGAGCTTTTTAGGATGGTCCACCAGCAGCTTTTTTACCCAGGCCTTATCCCAAACCAGGTTACTGCAATCGGGGTCTTCAAAAAAACGTTGCAATGTTACATTGGTACCCCGAAGAATAATTTTTTCACCATTGAGGTAAAAGAATTTTCCCTTTCGTGTAAAGTCACGCATGCCAAATTGTTTGCCCACTTCATCCGAAATGGTTTTACCGGATGATAAAGTGGCTTTTATTACATATAGAAAAGGACGGTCGGGCGACCAGTTGGTAAATTGGGCGATGGGGATTTCCATTGCTGCCTCAATGATGTTATCGCGTTTGGTATTATACAAGGCGTTTTGGGAAGCCACAATTTTACCCGTTAATTTTTCTGAAACCGTGATATTGAGCAGGACGGAGTCGCTCATGGCACCACCGTAAAATACCTGCGCCGGGTAATGGTTGCGGATTTGCGCTTTGACGGTTATTTTTTTCGACTCCACGGAGGGCAATACCAGCAGGCGGTTGATGCGAAGTTTGCCGGTGAAAGAAATCAACACATCATCCCAGATGCCTGGCAGGTAATGTTCCTTTTCCTTGTCTGTTCCTCCGGCAGCTTCGCTCGGTAGCCACACCCGGTCGCCCACACGAATTAGGATCTCATTTTCCATACCGGGTTTAAGTGCATGGGTAATAACGAATTCTACCGGTGTGTAACAAGCCATGGATGTGCCCATGTCAATTCCGTTTACAAATACCTGGGTTACATACTGGCTTTTTTTAATGGTAATGGTAGCCTCCTTTCCCTCAAGGTTTTTTGGAATAACTACCTTCTTTTTATACCAGCTATACCTTGGCGTGTAATCAATATCATAGAGGTTATGTTGCTCTTTTGCTTCCACTTTGCCAGGTTGCTTAAAAAATTTGTCGTAGTCAACAATGGCAGGTGTTGCCAGGTGAACTAAACCTGGTACGGGTATGGTTCGGGTAAATTGTACCGGTGGAAAAGCGGTAGTGGTTTGATCAAACTGCCAGGTGCCGTTTAAATCAATGACGGTTCGGTTATTATTGGTTTGTCCAAAACATAAAAAAGGCAAATAAAAAAGGCAATAAATAGCAAGTCGTTTCATATAGATGTTTAAAAGGATGATCTTTTAAAAAGTACAAAGGGGTTATCAATTTTAAGCCGCTCCTGTTGAAGGATCAGTCCTGCCATGATTTTACCCATTTGAGCAAAATCAGTGGAAATGGTGGTAATGCCCGAGGCAACAATTCCTTTTAACGGGGTTTCATTATAAGAGACAATCCCGAGATCGGTGCCCAGCACCATGTTTTTTTCCATCGAATACCTAACCAGCCATTCGAGATCACGGTCATCTACCACCACAAATGCATCGCCCTCTTTTATAGAAAAAGATTTTACATCACTCACTACTTCTGCAGCAATGGGATGTTGCTGACAAAAATTGGTAAAGCCATTGATGATATCTTTAAAGTGTGATTTTTGGTGACTGGTTACCAGGATCATCCGTTTGTATTTTTTTACGAGGTCCGAATTGTTTTTCAGGATGTTGAGTATATCCTGTTCAAAGTGTTGGCATACATAAGGATACAGGTGGTGGTACTCTTTGCGGCCCTGGTCCAGAATGAAAACTTTTTTAGGGGGCAGCTTGCTGATGGAAGCCAGTGCATCAGGATGGTTGACCGGCATAATTACATAATGCGAATAATTACCAATGGCTCCATCAATGATAGCCTGGAACATTTTCAGGTTATTGTTATGAAAAAATATCTGCTCGCTGCCCTCCTGATGAATAGCCTGTTTAAAAGCATCATATAGGTCTTCCTTATAAGCAGTTAACTTATCAAACACCAGCAACACATTGTGTTGATAGGCGGCGTCTTCCTTTTGAATAAAGTAACCTTTCCCCACCTGGGAGGTAATAATTCCTTTCGCCTTCAATTCATTGTAAGCCATTAATACGGTATCCTGCGATAAACCATATTGCTTACACAGCATATTAAGGGAGGGGATTTTATCACCCTTTTTTAATTCACCCGCTTTTAATTTTTGAAGGATTGCGTCAATGATGTGCCGGTACTTTGGGACAGCAAGATTGTCTTCAAACTGGATGTTAAATGTATTTTTCATAACCATACCTCTAGGCAGTACTAGGTAAAGGTATGGTTTATTTTTAAAGTTTATATTGTCAATAAAAAAAATCCGAATTTTTTTTACAGTAATTGATAGTGGAAACACAAAATGAGTTAACACCTACGGAAAATGGTTATCTCCTTATATATCCGGCCGTTGCAATTAGTCATTCAGCAACCAGTATATATCGCCACTTTTATAGACTTACGGCAAATATCATAATAGCGACCATACAATGACTTACCCACTGACCTTGTTTTACCTTGCCGATGATAATCAAATGTCATATAAATTATAAACCGATAAAATATTAATATCGGGGCGATACAATGCAACTCATTTCCGTAATTGTTTACCTGGCTAGTTGCATTTGGCGAACGGCCGAATTAGAAAGGTTGCCCAATTATTTAAATTCATTTTAAAAAGCAAACTTTCTAATCTTTAAATTAAATTCAAGGAACTTTGTACTCTTTTTAAAATGCGGGAAATTTAGAATTTTTCGTTTTATAGCTGCGAACCCAGGTTTATATTTTTGTAGCATCTTGATGCATATTTGTCCTATATTTGGGCAACCAAAAATTGGTTTACCAATAGTCGTATTTTAAATTGATTCTAGTACAACATGGAGATTGGTCGCATATGAAGGGAATAATCGTTTTAGCTTATTACTGAGAATTTTAATAATCCCCAACTTAACTTTACGGGCATGTTACCAGGGGCAATTTTACAGCTATTACTTTGCAAGGTTCCTTCCCAGGTAGATGGATTTTTCAAAAAAGTAAACTTTTTTATTTCCGGTCGCAGACGCTCAAACCGGAGACTATTAAAACAGAATTAAGAAACTACAATTTTTAAATTTAAATACTATATGAAAAAAAGCAACTTAACCTTTTTAATGCTGATTGCATTTTTTATGATTGGTATTGCAAATGCCCAGGATAACCAGCTTACAGCAAATGAAAAAAAAGCCGGCTGGAAATTATTGTTTGATGGTAAAACAACCGGGGGATGGAAAGGTGCTTTCATAAGCAGCTTCCCGGCAAAAGGCTGGAAGGTGGAAGATGGCATGCTGATGGTGGAACCATCCGGCGGAGCCGAATCTACCAACGGAGGCGATATAGTAACACTGAAAGATTTTGACAATTTTGATTTATCCGTAGATTTTAAATTAACCGAGGGTGCCAACAGCGGCATCAAATATTTTGTAGATGCAAAACAGGCTATCCCCTCAAACCCGCGTTCGGCTTTTGGCCTGGAGTTCCAGGTGCTGGATGATGCAAAGCATCCCGATGCTAAATTGGGCAAAAATGGGAACCGTACTATCTCATCCTTATACGATTTAATTCCGGCCATCAGCAGCAAACCCGCCAGGGAAATTGGTGAATGGAATACCGCCCGTATTGTGTCAAACGGCTCGCATGTAGAGCACTGGCTGAATGGTGTAATGGTACTAACTTACGAACGCAGCAGCGAAGGTTTTAAATCAATGTTGGCAGGCAGCAAGTATGCAACCATCCCCGGTTTTGGGTTAGTTGCCAAAGGCCGGATACTGTTACAGGATCATGGTAATAAAGTGTTCTTTAAGAATATAAAAATTAAGGATACAAAGTATGTGCCCGATACCCGTACAGGTAAACTACTAAAAGATATTCCGGGTGTAGTGTCATACACTTTCCGCAATAGTTTTTCAAAGAATGTTGCTGCAACATTGGATAGTATTAAAGCACTCGGCATTACCAATATCGAATTCTCCAACCTGTTTGGTAAAACCGCTGCTGAATTAAGACAATTACTGGATGCAAAAGGAATGAAGTGTACTTCTTTTGGTGTGGGCTATCCAGACATTTTAAACAACATCAAAAAGGTAGGCGAAAACGCCAAAACATTGGGAGCCTCCTTTGTACGTGTTGCCTGGATACCACATGATAAAGGAAACTTTACAATTGAGACGGCTAAAAAAGCAGTGGAAGATTTTAATGCCGCTGGCAAAATATTAAAAGAAGAATTTGGCCTCAGCTTCTGTTATCACAATCATGGCTATGAATTTCAGCCTTTTGAAAAAGGGGACTACTTTGATTATATAGCTGCGAATACAAATCCCAAATATGTAAACTTTGAGTTGGATATTTTATGGGCCTTCCATCCCGGTGAAGACCCGGTGGAATTATTGAAAAAATACCCAACCCGCTTTAAGCTGATGCATGTAAAAGATTTACGTAAAGGTGTTATGCATGATTTTACGGGCGGTACTCCTGTTGAAAATGATGTGGCTTTAGGCTCTGGCCAAATTAATATTCCGGCAGTAATTAAAGCCGCACAAAAATCAGGCATTCAGCATTATTATATTGAAGATGAAAGCAATGATGTGAACATCCAGGTACCCGTAAGTTTGGCTTTATTAAAATCACTGTAAATGAAAATGGGTAAAGTGATAAAGTTTTCGGTACAGTTGCTCTTAGTTATTTTTTTTACTCAAATAGAAGCATCGGCGCAATTGTCGCAATGTAAAGCAGTATTAAAAAATGATACGCTTGCATTGGAGAACAGTAAGCTGAGGCGAACCTTTGCCTGGAACAATGGAGAATTACAGCATATAAGTCTCTTTAACAAAACAAGTAATCAGTTGCTCAGCGGGCAGGTTGCTAATGGTAAAGCTAAGGGCGGCTATGATTGCGTGGGTACGTGAAACGGGCAGCAAGGTATTGGTTTGTCCGGAGATGACTTACCAGGTTGATATTATGGACGAACTGCTCATTAACCCGCTGCCGGAAGATGTAAAACCATTTATTGTAAAACGTAGGTATTGGTTGCCGGATGAAGCTGCGTCAGTGTATGCAAAGGCACATACCGTGTTGAGTTTTGAATGTCATTCACCTATTATTGCCGCCGCCAATGGTACGCCCTGTTTCAACCTTCGTCAACCGGAAGATACCATCAAAGGACAAATGTATTACGATTTAGGTTTTAACGACTGGACTTTTGAAATTGACCAACCGAAGGAAAACAGGTAGCAGATAGTTTGCGGGCCGTGTGGAAAGATTATCCCGCTGCTAAAGCAAAACTGAAACTAAGCATGAAAAAAGTGGATGCGATATATAAAGAAAGGGGTATGACAATTTCAAAACTGCTAGCGGCAAAAAGTAAATAAACAACTTTAATGTATTTTTATATACCAATGGCAAATAAACTCGCAATAGGAATTGATATTGGCGGAACCCGGACAAAATTCGGGTTAGTTGATTTGGAACAAGGCGTGGTAATTGATACCTTGATTGTACCAACAGAGAAAAAAGACGCTACCATTTTCCTGGAAAAAATCGGGTTGGCCGTTGGTCAATTCAGGGAAGTTGCCGCTCAATTAAAAAAAGAAATTGTTGGTATCGGCATGGGAATTCCCGGTTTTACTACAGCCAATGGAGTAGTAACCACTACCTGGGGTTTTTTGGATTTCATGGAAAACTACCCTGTTCAATCAATTATCGAAAACGCTTTCTCACTACCATGCCGTATTGATAATGATGCAAGGATCGTATCATTGGGAGAAGCATTGTATGGAAAGGGTAAAGGTTTCAAAAGAGTGTTAACATTAACCCTGGGTACAGGTGTAGGTTTTGGCTTTGTAGTGGATGGCCATTTTACAGAACCGTTGCCACTGGCACACATGGGCGGTCACATGAAGATAACCGATAATGGTGAACCCTGTTATTGTGGGAAAACAGGATGTTTGGAAGGATTGGTTTCGTCAACTGGTATCATCAACCTGGCAAAGAAAAGAAGTGGGTTAACAATTGAATTATCCGCTGAATCTATTTTTACTGCAGCAGCCAATGGAAATGCAGATGCATTGGAAGTAGTGCAACAGGTAACCAGTTATTTGCATACTGCAATTCATAATTATGTGAACCTGTTTGCACCGGATATAATCGTACTTGGTGGCGGAATTGCAAAGGGGCTTTCCTCCTTTTTAGAAGAGATAAAGGGGATTGGTTATTTGTCACCTTATCCAAACTATGATTTTCAAATAGCAGTCTCCCAACTGGAAGAACAGGCAGGAATGTTGGGCAGTGCAGCGTTATTTAAAGCCCCCCTGCCCCCCGAAGGGGGGTGCTAAGAAGGCTCTTTCAAAATTAAGGCAACATTTATATTTAAGTATGGGTTCAATGATAGCACAATCAAATATCCACATTGGTATGATGTACAAAGGAGTCCCGGGGCAGCACACAGCCCGAACCCGGGGATTAAAGATGAAAAAGCGACTGATCCACCTGGCTGCTTTTTTGCTGGTACAAAAAAGCTTTGATGATTTAGCCACTGGTAAATGTGTGAGATCGATAAAAGAAAAATTAATGTATAACCAACCAAAGTATGAACTTTAAAAATAACGCATGGTTTGTATATGCTGTTGCAGCCGGCCTTTTATGGGGCGTATGGGGTGTGGTGGCCAAATTGATTTCAGAGGATGTAAATCCTTTTATGAATCATTTGCTGTTTACCGTGGGCATGTTATTCACGGTGCCCTTTGTTGCCAGGAAATGTAAGAAAACGGACTTTAAATTAAAAGGGTTGATATGGGGATGCATAGCGGGTTGTTTTGCAATAGCTGGAAATATTGCGGTGTTTTATGCTTTCTCTAACGGGGGGCAGGCTTCTATCGTAATACCGGTAACCAATCTATATCCATTGGTAACAATTGTAATTGCAGTATTGGCTTTTAAAGAGCGGTTGAATATCGTTAATCTGGCGGGTATATTATTGGCAGTACCAGCCATATTGTTATTGTCGGGTGAAACCTTGTTATTCACCGATCCCTCCGCTTTTTTTAAAGGCATAGGATTAAATGAATGGTTTCTTTATTCACTCGCTGCCATATTTTGCTGGGGTATTTTTAGTGCGGCGCAAAAAGTTACTACCAATCATATTTCTGCAGAATGGTCTTATGTGGCCTTTGTCTTGACTTCATTGTTGATTGCGATCGGCTTTTTGCTTTCAGGTAAAATACATTTCAACCTTTCATCAAAAACGTTTTCCTTGGGTGCTTTGGCTGGTATGTTGAATGGACTGGGCGTACTGGCAAGCTTTGCCGCTTACCGTGCCGAAGGGAAGGCCGCTGCGGTTACTACTATTGCCGGCGCTTTGCAACCGGTTTTCACCATTGTACTGGCATTGTTATTTCTAAATGAAAATTTATCCGGTATGGAGTTTTTGGGTATCGTACTGGCTATTGGCGGAGCGCTGATGCTTTCGTATGAAAAAAAGAAAGTGCCTATTATTGCTGTTTAATATTTTTAATCATAAACGAATTCAACTGCTATGTTATCAGAAATTAAAGAGATGCCGGAAAAGGCAAAAGCATTTTTAGAAAATTCAGGCGCATATTCATTGCCGCTTGCCGTACCTTATATTGGAATGGGGTCTTCCTATTTTGCACCACTGGCTTTCAAATATATGGGTATCCAAATTTATCCTGAACTGGCTTCAGAATATTATAACTATTTGCATGATGGTACAAAAATTCCATACGGTGTTTTGTTGTCTCAATCGGGTAAGAGCACGGAGGTATTGTGGTGTGCCGGTTTGTTTGAAAAATTTACCGCCATTTCTAATGATATGTATAGTCCGCTTTGCACATTTGCCGCTGCTGCCAAAATTATTCCGTTGTTGGCAGGAGAAGAAAAATATTCTTCTTCCAAAACATATATCAATACCTTGCTGGCATTGTTTAAAGGATTTGGTATGGATACGAGTAATGCTGTAAAATTGTTAATACAAAATGAAAATAAATACCAGGAGCAGGGGAAGGCTATAGCGGATGCCATTTTTGATTTGCTACAGGCCGGAAAAGTAAACGGCCTATACATCACCGGTAGCGGCCCTAATATTGGTACCGCCATGCAGGCAGCACTGATCATGAGTGAAAGCACTAAATTAAATTTTAATGGTTTGTCCATGGCGCAATACGATCACGGCCCGAAGGAAACTGCGAAAAACAGTGTAGTGATTAATATTATTTCGAAAGGAAAATCGTACGACCGGTCAAACAAATTGTCAACCATTATTAAGTCGGCGGGCGCATCCGTATTTACCATTGAGGAACCAGAAGCTACTGAAAATGAATCCATCCTACACAATATGATTCCGTTTAATTATATGGCATATTATTTATCCCTGAAATTAGATGTGCAGGAAACTTTTGTGGTTGGTGGAAAAGTAACAGAAGTGAACCTGTTGTAATTTTTTTAAAAATGGTCGTTTGTATAATTATCTAAACACAATCATAACCTATCCCATCATGCGAAAGAATAATAAAATAATATTGTTGCTGGTTTTTAATTTGTTTTTTAGTGTTGGTATTATTTTTTCTCAACAAAAGGAAGCTGCCAAATCAGATAAATCCGTATCTGAAACTTCCATCTCACTGCCATTCTTAGGTGAGGTAAAGCCCAGGTTGGCAAACGAAATCGAGGCATCCAACTGGATCCTTGGTTGTGAAACCCTTGACCGTGATTTTGCTGACTATGATGCATACAAAGAGTACCTTGTTCCGCTTGGGATTAAGCGCTTACGCTTCCAGGGAGGATGGGCCAAAACGGAAAAAGAAAAAGGCGTGTATAACTGGGCCTGGTTAGACCATATTATTAACGACGCCACCCAACGGGGACTGGAGCCCTGGTTGCAGTTGTCTTATGGTAACCCGATTTATAAAGGTGGTGGTGGTGATAATTTAGGTGCCGGTTTACCCTATTCAAAAGAAGCGCTGGCTGCATGGGATAAATGGGTAGCCGCAATGGTAAGCAGGTACAAGGGTAAGGTAAAAGAATGGGAAGTGTGGAACGAAGGAAACTTTGGTGATAATTTACAAAACACGCCGGAAGTGGTGGCAGCTATCAATATCAGAACGATTGATATCATTAAAAAGATTCAGCCCGGCGCACTTGTTTCAGGCTTGTCACTGGGCCATATCTCCTTGTCTTATGCTGATACATTTTTTAAGATTTTACATCAGCAGAAAAAGCTTCATTTGTTTGATAATATCACCTATCATGATTATGTATACAATCCGGATGCGAATGATTTACTGGTGGAACGGCTGAGGGATATTTTAGGAAAGTACAACAATAAAATAAAGCTCCGCCAGGGAGAAAACGGTGCGCCATCCGGACCCGGTTTTGGAAGAGGTGCAATCGGTGATTATGACTGGACAGAATTATCACAGGCCAAATGGGATACACGCCGGATGTTAGGTAACCTGGGCCACGATATTGAGTCAAGCATTTTCACCATTATTGATATCGCCTATACCAGCGGGCCAATCAGGAAACTAAACATCAAAGGGTTAATTGCATCCGATACAGCTAAAAAAGCAATCCGCACAAAATTAGCTTATCGGTCCATCCAGTCGGTAACATCGGTTTTCGACAATAGTTTGGAGAGGATCAGGGATATGCATTTTACTTACGAAAAAAAATCAACCGTAAAAAGGGACCAGGTTCTTTACACAAAAAGCACCGACAGAAGCATTGCTGTATATGGCTACCGCAACAAAAAAAGCCAGCTCCAGGTGTACAGCATTTGGATGGATGAAACAATTCCTTCCAATACCAATGACATGAAAAACCTGGATTTTTCCTTTATCAACGGAAATTTTAAAGAACCCGTGTATGTGGATATTATTACGGGTAAAGTGTATGATATTCCGGCAAACCAATGGAGCCGGGAAGGTAATATTTATAGTTTTAAAAAGATTCCGGTGTATGATGGCCCCATCCTGATAGCAGATAAAAGCTTGATCATGTTAAATAAATAATCGTTTAAAAAAAGGGAACAGGCATATTTTACAAACGAATAAAATATACAACGATGACCAGCCATATTAAAGATTTATCAACGCAGCACCAGCTCATTTCAGATATGTTTAAATGGCCTGCCCGCCATGCAGACTGGGATCAGTATAAATTATCCAGTGAGCAAATTGATTTTTTTAATGAGTATGGTTATCTCAATAATATAAAACTGCTGGAAGAATGGCAGGTAGAAAAACTAAATGAAGAGTTGGCTGAAATAGTTGATCCATCTCATCCGGCAAATAATTTGTTCCATGAGTTTCATAGCAATGAATCTGCCGACCCCAATTCGGTGTTGTTTCATGCGTTGGGGGCATGGCGTATTACCAATAGCTTTCATGATGTAATATGGAACCCGGCTTTTGTAATGGCTGCAAGCCAGATTTTTAGTAACCACGCTGTTCGGTTCTGGCACGATCAGTTGTTTTGTAAACCTGCAAAACACGGAGGTGTAGTAGCCTGGCACCAGGATTATAGCTACTGGACAAGAACCAGCCCTATACAACACCTTACCTGCTGGGTAGGATTAGACGATGCAACAACTGATAACGGTTGTCTATACTACGTTCCCAAAAGTCATAACTGGGGCTTGCTTGATAAGCCAGACCTGGCAGGTGATATGAATGGCCTGATGCAGTATTTAAACGAAGAACAAAAAGCTGAGTTTAAACCGATTCCTATTGAGTTAAAAAAAGGCTATGCTACTTTTCATCATCCGTTGATGGTGCATGGCTCTTATGAAAATAAATCGGCACAATCAAGAAGGGCTTTTGTATTGAATGTATTTAAGGATGGAACAAAATCAAATACAGATGAAGTTTTGCTGCAAGGTGTGCCGCCAGTAAAAGCCGGCAATAAGATGGAAGGGCAATTTTTTCCTTTAATATTTAATCCTCAAACAATTTAAATTTTACAAGCCATCAACAATTCTAAAAATATGAAACCAATTGCCAGGATATATTTTGCACTCCTTCTTTTAACTTCAACTGCTTGCTTGGCACAAACACCATTAGCAGTAAAAGTTATTGTAGCCCCCGACCACTCCGATTGGATGTATAAAACAGGCGAAAAAGTAAAGTTTTCAGTGACCGTTTTAAAAAATGGCAACCCACTACCCAATACAAAAATTGTATATGAATTTGGCCCTGAAAGAATGAACCCAACAAAAACAGACAGTATTACTTTAACCAATGGCAAATTCGATATAGATGGCGGCACATTAAAAGAGCCTGGCTTTTTACGTTGTATTGTAACAGCCACTGTAGATGGGTTTACTTACCGCAACCTGGCTACAGCAGGATTTAATCCACCAGGCATACAACCAACGGTTACTTTACCCACTGACTTCAACAATTTTTGGGATAAAGCAAAACAGGATTTAGCCAAGGTACCAATGGATGCAAGGATGCGGCTGTTGCCGGACAGATGTACAGGCAATGTAAATGTATACGAGGTAAATCTTGGCAATATCAATAACTCAAGATTATATGGAATTGCATCTATTCCTAAAAAAGAGGGAAAGTACCCGGCCATTATGATTCCACCAGGTGCAGGTGTAAGACCTTATTATGGTGATGTGGCATTGGCAGAAAGAGGGGTGATTACTTTTACGATTGGTATACACGGCATTCCGGTAACGATGGAAGAAAATGTATATGCCAGTTTACGGGAAGGTGCATTAAGAGGTTATACCAACTATAATTTGGATGATAAAAATAATTATTACTACAAACGGGTATATCTCGGTTGTGTAAGGGCAAATGATTTTTTAGTGAGTTTGCCACAATATGATGGTGAAAACCTCGGTGTTACAGGAGGCAGCCAGGGTGGTGCATTAAGCATTGTTGCAGCAGGATTGGATAACCGGGTAAAATACCTGGCAGCTTATTATCCTGCACTCAGCGATCTTACCGGTTATTTAAATAACCGTGCCGGAGGATGGCCGCATTTATTTTATGCTAAGTGGGGCCCCACCAATAATGTAAAAGATAAAGTGGAAACCATTGGGTATTATGATGTGGTGAACTTTGCAAAATCTCTGAAAGCAGAAGGATCCTATGCATGGGGCTATAATGACGAAACTTGTCCGCCTACTTCTATGTATGCTGCTTACAACAGCATTAGTGCACCAAAACAATTACTGCTCAATTTAGAAACAGGCCATTTTGTTTACCCGGAAACGAATATTAAAATGAACAACTGGTTATTGGGTAAATTACAGGCAAAGTAGAAATCTATATCAATTACCATTTGATGAAAAAAAATCACCATGAAAAAATCAGGAATTAAAAATAACATCGTTCCTCTTTTACTGGCATCTTTATTTTTTTCCTTTTCCTGTGTAGCGCAGGATAGCAAAAGTATTGTGATAGAAAACAGGAGCCAGTTCAACTTTACAGATAAAATAATTGCTGTGCCCTGGCAACAGGTATTAGATAAGGTTCCTTCTATTGATACATCGAATTTAAAAATAGTTGATGCACTTACAAAAAAGGAAATCAGTTATCAACTGGAGTATGCGGGTAACACGACAATACAAAACCTGTTGGTGCAGGTAAGCATCAGGCCAACAAGTTCAATTAAACTGTTGCTGCAAAGAGGCAGGCATTCGTTATTTGTTATAAAAGCCTTTGGCCGTTTTGTTCCCGAACGCAAAGATGATTTTGCCTGGGAGAATGACAGGATCGCTTTCCGCATGTATGGAAAGGCATTGGAACTTACGCCAAAAGAAAATGCGTATGGTATTGATGTGTGGGTAAAACGCACCAGCCGGATGATTGTCAATGAGCGGTATAAGCAAGCTGAATACCATGTAGATCATGGCGATGGATTGGATTATTATCATGTTGGATTAACCCTGGGAGCTGGTAATTGTATGCCCTATGTAAACGATAGTATTTATTATTCAAAAAATTTTGCCGGCTGGAAAATATTGGACAATGGCCCATTGCGTACTACATTTCAGTTAAGTTATGATGCATGGAATGTAAATGGTAAACAGGTAACTGCTGTTAAAACAATTAGCCTTGATGCAGGTGTACAATTGAATAAAATATCTGTTGAATATAATTACACCGATACAGGAAATCTTCCCCTGGTGATTGGGATTATAAAACGCCCGGAAGCAGGGGTTGAATTGTTGAATGAACAAAAAGGCATACTGGCCTATTGGGAACCGAAACATGGTGCAGATGGAACTACAGGGGTGGCTTGTATTATTCCTGCACCTGTTAAAAATATGCAGGTGAATAAAAATCAACTGCTGGCTTTTTCTGAAATGAAAAAAAATATGCCCTTTGTATATTATGCCGGTGCAGTGTGGGATAAAGCAGGCCGCATTAAAAATGAACAGGAATGGTTTGCTTATTTGCAGCTATTGCAGCAGCAGTTAAGTAACGAAGCGATTGTAGTTAAATGAGCCATGTAAGTGTTGAGTATCAGTAAAAGGATGCAAGGCCGGCCATATATGTGGAAGATACAAAGGGCTGCGGCTGTAGAATATTTTAGTTGCCAATAAAAATCTCGTTGCTCATAAAACATTGTTTAGGCAAAAAAAAGTGAGTCTGAATTGCTCAGATAAAAATAATTATTCCTCAATCTTATCAGCATGATCCTACATAAACAAAAAACCTGCCTCGTAATTTTAATAATCCTTAGCCAGGTAGTGGAATCATTTGCCCAAACACCTTTGTGGCAGGGTAATGGCCGGATAGTGGTTAGTGCCGATGGCAATGAACACGATCATGACGACTGGGCAGCAACGCCGCTTTCGCTGGCAATTATTGCCGCCAAAGGATTGCAGCACAAACTGCCTGTTTATATTTACTCAGATCACATTTGGGGAAGTAACCATGAGCACCCGGGTGTTAACGGCGTTACTCCATACGAACAAATGAAAGAGAGCGCACTCACAGGTGGAAAAATGTTTGGATTTAAAACCACAAAATTTATTTGTGCGGTTGATAATCCTGAAATTGCGTACGAAGCATTAAAAGAACAGGTTAATCAATCAACACTAAACAATCCTCTTTTTATTATTGTAGCAGGCCCTGTGCAAGTAATCGGTGAAGCTGTATCCAGGGCAGATAGCAGCAAAAGAAAATTTGTAACGATTATTTCTACAACAGATAAATGGAACAATACCCATGCTGACGAACCATATACAACATGGGAAAATCATTCAGGGTGGACCATTGATAAAATAAAAAATAAGTTTGCACCTGTTGAAGGCGGAGGGATTAAAATTGTTTTAATTCAAAGCCAGAATAAAGGGCTAAAGCGAAACTGGAAAGAGTATGAATGGGTAAGGAATGCTCCTGAAGCGAACGACCCTTATTACAGGAAAGGAAGCTGGACATGGCTTTTCAACAGGCTTTGTATGAGTACGAAGCCTATGGGAGAAGATAGAGATTATTATTATGCCATTGATGCATCAGATGCCGGGAAGGTCATTTTTTTATTAACCGGCAATGATACAGCAACCCCTCGCTTTTGTTATGAGATGATGAAAGCACCCACTGCAAAAAGGCCGGTTCCAAAATTGAAAGACAGAACAAAGAAGGGGGTTCTCACTTACCTTAAAACAGTTATTCAAAACAACCAGGTAATAGCAGGACAACAATGCAGCGAAACACCTGATGTAGCTGCAAACAATAAGAAAGCTTTTCAGTCAATCTTCGATTCTACCGGAAAATACCCGGCATTGTTGGGTTTGGACGATGGTTATTTTAAGGACATTGATATGCAGTTGACAAACCGGTTTGCGATGGATCATTGGAAAAAGGCGGTTTGGTAACCATTAGCTGGCACGCTGATAACCTCTTTTCGACGTTGTTGGTATGCAGATCAGGTCGTGTGTGAGCGTACCAACATCATAGCTTACTATTGAGTTAAGGTCTATCAATCTTAGAAGTTGTTGTTGGTGAACCTTCCCTGCGTACTCCTCCGCACAACACACAACAACGGCGAGGGTGGGCTTTCGAAAAGATTGGCACCGCTTTAGTCCGAAGGCCAGTTTCGCCGTTGTTGGTATGCAGAACAGGTCTGTGTGTGAGCGTACCAACAACGTTTTAGTTAAAGGCGATCAGCCTTAGAAGTTGTTGGTGAACCTTCCCTGCGAAGTCCTCCGCACAACAAACAACAACGGCGAGGATGGGCTTTCGAATGAACCTTAGAAGTTGTTGTTGATCCTTCCCTGCGTACTCTTCCGCACAACACGCAACAACGGCGAGGGTGGGCTTTCGAAAAGATTGGCACCGCTTTAGCCCGAAGCCCAGTTTCGCCGTTGTTGGTATGCAGATCGGGTTTGTGTGTGAGCGTACCAACAACGTTTTAGTTAAAGGCGATCAGCCTTAGAAGTTGTTGGTGAACCTTTCCTGCGTACTCCTCCGCACAACACACAACAACGGTGAGGGATGGGCTTTCGAATGAACCTTAGAAGTTGTTGTTGATCCTTCCCTGCGTACTCTTCCGCACAACACGCAACAACGGCGAGGGTGGACTTTCGAGTGAACCTTAGAAGTTATTGGTGATGCATCCCTGCGTAATCCTCCTCATAACACATAACAACGGCGAGGGTGGGCTTTCGAAGAGATTGGCACCACTTTAGTCCGAAGGCCAGTTTCGCCGTTGTTGGTATGCA
>JBBQTL010000078.1:0-21135 GCA_038213285.1 Chitinophagales bacterium | reverse complement strand
CATACGCAACAACGGCGTCGGGTGGTCTTAAGCTATGTTGTTGGTATCCTTACACACAGTGCCAACGCTACATACGCAACAACGGCGTCGGGTGGTCTTGCGATGTTGTTGGTATCCTCACACACGGTGCCCACGCTACATACGCAACAACGGCAGGGGTGGTCTTAAGCTATGTTGCTGATATACTCACGCACAGTGCCCAGGCTATATACGTAACGACGCGGGCTGGGAAAAGCA
Organism: Chitinophagales bacterium; assembly: GCA_038213285.1. Taxonomy (GTDB): domain Bacteria; phylum Bacteroidota; class Bacteroidia; order Chitinophagales; family Chitinophagaceae; genus Ferruginibacter. Next base: position 20,898 of record JBBQTL010000078.1, on the reverse strand, counting down.
ACTACAAGCGGTAAAATTGGGTGAGCATATCTTGTATTACCACCCATTTTTTTTTATTGAAAGAAGTTCCGGCTCCCGCCCCTTACCCGTATTAAATAAAAATGTAGCGGAAGGTATTTTCTTAAACTGGTGAACTTTGCGAAGCGGTTTTAAAATGGAGACAATAAAAGCGAACGGGATATTATTTTTTTTCATAGCCAGGTAATCTCTACGGTTGGCCCTGAGCCTTCGGAAAATATTTCCATTGCTCATCCCCCCTGCCCGCATTTTAACAATCAATTTGGGCAGGTAACAGGCACGTATATTATGAAAATAGAGGTAACGGGTCATGAATTCGTAATCAGCCGCTGTAAAAAAATGTGTTTCGTAATTTCCAAATTGCTCTACCAGTTTCCTGCTAATGTAAAATGAAGGATGAGCCGGCATCCATCCATACCTGAATTTATTGCGGCTGTATTCACCGCCCTTCCATACCCGGAGTATCTTTTGTATGTTGGTTTGCTCTACGAATTCTATATCACCATAAACAGCCTGCACATCGTTGAATGTAAAGCCATTCACAATGGTGGAAACTACATCCCGGGAGGCCAATATATCATCACTGTTTAATGTTCCGATTATATCACCGGTAGCCATGCGCATTCCTTTATTGATGGCATCGTACATGCCATTGTCTTTTTCTGATATCCATTGGGAGATGTATGGTTTATACCTCCTGATAATATCCAACGTAGCATCGGTTGATCCTCCATCTATAATAAGGTGTTCTATATCAGGATAATGTTGTCCAATAACGGATTGTATGCATTGTTCAAGCCACTCGGCCGAATTATAAGTTACCGTTATAATGGTCACCTTCATACCCATTCATTTTTTGCTGGTAAAAAAAAATAATTAAATTTGATAATTCTTCAAGGAGTAGCGACGACGACTTCCAGGGTGGAAAAATATCCACTGGTACGATGTAAATATCGCTGTATTAAGTTCTCAGTTTTAATCCGGTAAACATTCAAATTCAAAGATGGCATCATTAAATGAAATTGGGTTTAGAGATAATAAGTAGTATATGTGTAACGAGTAGTCAAATGTATTTATAAAAATCAATTTCACACCAGATCAATGTAATTATTTTAATTAATTATTTCAACTTATGAATATATTAGAATTCAGGCTAAGCCTTCGAACATGTTGAGGAAACCGGTGACTAATATTTATCCCTGGGTACCTTTCGACGAAAGTTCCCGTTGTGCCATCCACTAACAACCGCAATTACCACGAGTATATAATACGATCCATGCTTTTGATCAGTAATAAAAAAAGCCCCATATAAGGAGCTCATCTCAGAATGATGTTTTATTTTTCAGAAAAGCGTTAATTCATTGAAGTTTCTTTTACCAAGATATTTTTTAAACAATTCAAGGCTTTCATTTTTTTGAAGTAAAGATAAGTGCCGGGTATGATGCATATCTGTTCCTACAAAATCAGCCATATCATTTTCCAGAATATATTTGGCCGCCTTAGCAACTGATTTTCCATAATAGCCGATCAGGGATAAAACATTTACCTGTAGATAAAACCCCATATCTCTTAAATGCCCGTAAGCCCCGTAGTCATCATGATAAAAAAAATAACGCTCCGGGTGAGCCATGATAGGGCGGTAACCTTTCGTCATAATGGTAAAAGCCAGTTCATTGAGGTTATTGGACGAAGCAGCGTAAGACTGCTCTGTAAGAATAATATTTTTATGGATGGTCAGTAAGGGTGCTTCATCCTGTAGCAACTTTAAAAAATAATCATCCAGCATGTATTCTGCAGCCGCATCAATTTCTATATCTATTTGCTCTGCCAGACAGGCCGCACGTAACGCCGCCAGGGCCGCATTAATTGTTTCGGGGGTATTTCTATACAAGTCAGCGATTACATGTGGAGTAGCCACTGTTTTACGAATACCCAAATCGTATATCCCTTTTACCAATTGTAAAGAAGTAGCAATATCCGGCGATCCATCGTCAATGCCGGGGAGTATATGAGAATGAATATCTGTCTGAAAAGGCAGGTATACAGGTGCCGGTGAGTCGGTTTTTTTTTTCTTAAAAAAGTTGAACATGGGTTACAAAGAATGCAAGATACTAAGTTAATCTTTCCTATTAAAACTAAAGCACTCATTCTGAGAATCAAATGTGCTAATTTACTAATGTGCTAATGTGCTAGTTTTTAGCGGAGTAGCAACATGTATATGTGGTTGCAACCTGGTAATATGGCAAGAAACATCAACAAAAAAAGTAAACACTTTACTGTTGTTTTTTAATTTCAGCACCTGCTGTCATGTCAACATCAATTTGTCTTAGATGAATTTTCTTGGTGAGTCACCCTTTGGGGGTGACTCACCAAGAAAATTCTCGACTCATACGTTGTTCCCATGTAACATGCCCCTTGTGTATTGACCAATTAAATTGTAACATTTACTTTAAAAAAAATTATTTCGCCGGTTAGTTATTTCTTCCTGTAAGGGACCAGCTATCGGCAGTTATGTTGATTATGAGCAAAAGGAGTCCGCTGCGGCATACTTTAAACTTGAATAAAATTTTAGTCTACCGATATCATGTCACTACCGGAGCTTTAAAATTCATCTTTATGGTTGCAAAATAAAATTGTCAGTACACCAGGAAATTTTCTACAATTGTTTGATTGCAACCGGGTGAAATTTTAACCGTACGTAGCAAAACGATTCAATGCAGAGAACCAGTAGTGACACTTTCATTTAGTTCCATATTTTAATGGCAACTATAAAAATATCGCTATAGTTTATGAAACAAAGAATAGTAATACTGGTGCAACTTGATTAAGGGTTTTAACAGCGAAACAAAAAAAGGAAATGGGATATTGTTTTTTTTCATGGCAAGGAAATCTCTCCGGTTGGCCCTGAGCCTGCTTTTGAGGGTGATATTACTTTGTCCGCCCGTTCTCATTTTCACAATCATTTTAGGCAGGTACCGTGCGCTGATCCGGTAGCGATACAGGTACCTGGCCATGAACTCATAGTCTGAAGCGGTATAATAATGCGTTTCGTATCCACCGTTTTCTTCTATCAACTGGCGACGCAGGTAAAAAGTAGGATGAGCGGGCATCCAACCGTAAGTAAAGCTTAAACGATTATAAGAAAACCCTTTCCATAAGCGGATTACTTTATCGGTATTGGTCTTATTCACATACACCAGGTCTCCGTACACTGCATCCAATTCGTAGTCTGAAAAGCAGTCAACGATTGATTGTATCACATCGTTGGAGGCAAACATATCATCGCTGTTTAATATGCCCACTACATCCCCTGTAGCCAGCCTGATTCCCTTATTAACCGCATCATACATTCCCCCGTCTGGCTCTGATATCCATTTGGCGATATGATTACCATTTTTTTTTATGATATCAATGGTACCATCCGTAGACCCTCCATCAATAATGATATGTTCCAAAAAAGGGTAATACTGTGCCTCAACAGAATTGATACAATCCTGCAGGTAGACGGCAGCATTATAAGTGACTGTTATGATTGAAATTTTCATTGTTGTAGAGGCTGATCTTGTAATTGTGAATCGCAAATTTACAATTAACTTAAGGAATGGAATGCAAAAGCCCCCTAAATGTACCGAAGCAGGGCCCCCTAAATCCCCCGAAGGAGAGTTGAAATGCAGAGCCCCCTAAATCCCCCGAAGGGGGAGTGAAATGCAGCGTTTGTTGGAGTGGATAGTTTGTAGAATGGATGTATGCATTGCCCTAAAAAAGCACTGCCCGGAATTATCGGAATGTTTTAGTCCCAGCGGGGTTTTCACAACAGAATTTCAAATCATAAAAGAAACTACTGCGAAACCCCGCTGCTGAAAAGAGCCAGAACCAGCATGCGTGCAACCATTGAATGAATAATGATATCCGAAATTTGAATTCGCCTGATAAAAAGCTTCTTTATTGAATTATTATTTCCCGTCTTTTTCCGGTGATGCCGGCGCATCTCTTTCCACCAATATATTTTCCAGCACCAGCATATCCATATTGGTTCGCAGGAAACAATGAAGGGCTTCCTCCGGCTTGTTTACGATGGGCTCATTTTCATTGAATGATGTATTTAATAAAATGGGGATACCTGTTTTTTTCCGGAAGGCTTCTATCAACGCATAATAGCGGGGAGCAATATTTTTATCCACGGTTTGCAACCTGCCGGTGCCGTCGAAATGGGTTACGGAAGGTATTGCTGATTGCTTGTCTTTTTTGATGGGAAAAACCTTTTCCATAAAGGGTACCGGTTCATCCAATTCAAAAAAATCGCTTACATATTCTTTTAAAACAGAAGGCGCAAAGGGGCGGAAACTCTCCCTTCGCTTGATCTTCCGGTTCAAAATTTCCTTGGCATCGCTTCTACGCGGATCAGCTAATATAGAACGGCCCCCCAATGCCCGCGGACCAAATTCTGCACGCCCGGTAAACCATCCTACCACTCCCCCGTTTATAAAGCAGTCCGTTACTTTATCAAACAATATATCATCGGGATACTCCGAAAACCGGATACCCTTTTCAGTTAGTATTGCTTTTATAACGGAGTTACTAAAATGACTACCCGTGTAAGCGCTCATGATCGCTGGCTGTCTTGGCATTTGTTGCAACTGGTGCTGCACATACAATCCCGCTCCCATGGCAATACCTGCATCATGGCCTGCCGAAGGCAGGTACACCTGCTTAAAGGGAGTATGCCGGGTTATTTTGCCGTTGGCTACACTATTTTGTGCCACCCCACCTGCCATACAGAGATTATCCATACCCGTTTTCCGGTGCAGGTGATTCAAAATATGAAAGATCACTTTTTCGGTCATCGCCTGTACGGAGGCAGCAAGATCTTTGTGGTATTGCGTCAACGGATGTTCGTTGCTACGGGGCAGGCCAAATTCTGCTATGATTTTTTGGGTAAAAAGTGGTGGTACAGTTGGTATATGGTTATCTCCGTAACTGATCATACCCTGGGTTGCCGTGCGGAAATATCCAAGATCCAGTTTAAACAAACCATCATCGGTGAGCTGCACTACCTTTTCCAGTTTTTCCAGTTGGGTCACTTTACCATAGGGAGCCAGTCCCATTACCTTGTATTCATCGCCATAATGTGGAAAGCCCAGTAACTGGGTAAACGCCGTATAAAAAACACCCATGGAATGCGGGAAATCAACGGAATCGAGTATATCTATCCTGTTGCCTTTACCAATGCCGGTCATGGTAGTGGAAAAGTCGCCGGAACCATCAATTGACAGGCAGGCGGCCTCTTCAAAAGGGGATGCAAAGAAAGCGGAAGCGATATGACTCCGGTGATGTTCTACCTGCTGTATCCGGCCTTTAAAGACGCTCTCCGGCAGACCTGAAATAAGCGACAATTCTTTTTCAATGGAAGCAACCTTGCGGCTGTTTTGAAAACGGTTGCTGATTACCCCTGCACTTCCCCTGAAATTTTTAGCGAGGTAGATTATTTTTTTAAAAAATTTTGCCCCGGGATCCCTGCCAATGGCAAAAACATCCACGTCTTCATAACCAATGCCAGCCTCTTCCAGGCAAAAGGCGATGGACAAGGCCGGAAAACCCGCCCAGTGTTTTATTCTTTTAAACCGCTCCTCTTCAATAGCAGCAACCAGTTTGCCGTCCATAAACAGGGCAGCAGATGAATCTGCATGAAAAGCGTTGATACCGATGATATTCATGAATATAAGTTATTGTCTGAACCAGGAATATTTGCTTGTCTGAACCAGGATTATATAATTGTCTGAACCACGATTTACCGGATTATTGGATTACAGGATTAATGCTTGTCTAGGATTTTTTACTTGTCTGAACCACGATTTACCGGATTATTGGATTACAGGATTAATGATTGTCTAGGATTTTTTACTTGTCTGAACCACGATTTACCCGATTATTGGATTACAGGATTAATGCTTGTTTAGGATTTTTTATTTGTCTGAACCACGATTTACCCGATTATTGGATTACAGGATCAATGCTTGTCTAGGATTATATAATTGTCTGAACCACGATTTACCGGATTATTGGATTACAGGATTAATGCTTGTCTAGGATTTTTTACTTGTCTGAACCACGATTTACCGGATTATTGGATTACAGGATTTTTATCAGCGCAGGATCTTGCTTCCTTTAACCTTCCACCTTCCACCTTCCACCTTCCACCCTTAAACCTTCCACCATCAACCTTCAACCTTTTTTTTCCAGCCGCTGAAACAGCCAGATCATTACAAAAATAACAGCATATACTACGATTGAAAATACCGTATGCTGGTCCATTGTAAACAGTGGTTTCCAATGCCGGTTGGTGGCTACCAATACCAGGCTTATCCTGGCAACATTAATAAACCAGATAAGCGCACACCCGCCCAATATCCATAGTAGCTTTTTTAAAAAGCTTCCCCTGTTGGCAAAAATAAAGGCGACCCAGAAACTCAATAACCCGTATCCAAGACAGGCGTATACAATCCGTACCCCGCGGCCTCCTACCATCGTAACATGATAAGCATCTCTCAAATATGTGTCCATACCAAATAATCCTACCAGGATACGGGTGCCATGCAGCAAAGAATTCCTTAATAGCCTGGGATAGTTGAAGTATTGCTCAACCCAGTTGCTATAATACCCACCGGGTACTGTTATGCCTATGATGGCCTTTGTTCCAAAATAAAGGATGCAAAAAGCTCCCGTAAATTTGAGGATATAAATTAGGTATGGATTATTTTTTATCATGATGTAGCTCCCAGCCCTTAAAGGGCCATGTGGTTTAGTTAAGCCAACTATTTGAATTGCACCGCTCCTTTAGGGCGGTGATAAGTGATATTATTCTCTTACAGGCTTTAGCCAAATTATTCTTTCGGCTGTAAAGCCCCCAGCCCCTGAAGGGGAGTAAGAAAATAGCAATGTTACAGATATGCCAAACCTGTCATCCTATCATCCAACAAATCTTATTAAGTAAAATTAATTCCAAAAAGCCGGTCATACTGCATTTTTAATTGTGACGGGTCAATGCATTTTTTTGAATACTCATTGGCACCCTTGCTCCATTTTTCAAATGATGTGCTATCCATATCCCCAAAAAAAGCAATCGCCCTGCTTATTTCCGGTATGTTTTCCGCCGTTATATTCCTGCCTGCCCGCTGTTCGTACAACCCGTTAAAGGGCGTATGGTGACTGGTGATGACCGGTCTGCCTGCTGACAAGGCTTCGTAAATAGCATGTCCGAAATTTTCACTCCTGCTAGGTAAAATAAAAACATGATAATCACTCAGAGTGGAGGCTATTTTTGCCGGGGCCAGTACCCCCTGGCAGCGCACGGTGATGTTGGCCGGCATCACCCCAATTTTTATAAGACACTGTTGCCAGTACCCCTCGTCTTTTACCGGTCCGTAAATATCATACATCACCTGCTGTTTACAGGTTGCCAGGGCTTCCAGCACCAATGCTATATTTTTCATCGGACTGATAAGCGCAATGGAAACCATTCGTAACTCACCCGGCGTTTTTTTTACTACCTGTTGAAAGGGTAAAACGCCCGGGTAATTACCCGCAATTAAAACGGTTGCCTGCTTCCCAAACACCTGCTGTATATAATCCTGTTCCTGCGCATCGGTAGCGTGAAAGCAATACCTGCGGTGAATGCCGGCCAGTTTCCAGATGGCCAGGTATATTTTTTTCTTGAGTGGCTTTTGAGAAAGCGCCCCTGGATGCAGCATCCCTCTCACGGATATTATTTTTATCCTGGCCCTTCCAAATAATAAAGGCGCCAGGTTAAAATGCCAACTGTAAATGCCGATGACAAACATTACATCTGCACGGGTTTTATTCATTTCCCTTTTCAGCACCGAAATGGATTGCCTTTTTTTGGATGCATACCATACCTGTGTATGGGAATTATAATTGCACCATTCATCAAAAACTACCCCTTCATTGATGGTTCCATCCAGGTCGGCATTGGAACAAAATATCCTAAAATTTACCTCAGCTGCCCCGTACCGGTTTACCAGGTTGGCGATAGACTGAATTGGCCCGCCAGCCTTAAAAGCAGGATGAAACCAATCGATGGAGATGAAGACGGTGGTCAATGGGATGAATGATGAGTGATGAGTGATGAATAAGGAGTAATGAGGTGGAGATTGTAATTTCATTTAACCCGTTATCATCCATTGTTTACGGCCAATACATTCGCCGGCCCCTCATACGCCCGGAAGGTGGTTTTAAAAAACATGATCATTACGTACAATAAAAAGCAGGATTTAAATAAATGCCCGAGGATGGTTTGTAATTCACAATCGGGCCGGATGGGATAATAAAATACCAGGGCGGTAAATAATATAAGCACCGGATATTTTTTACTTTGCTTATAAAATATGGTCAGGATATAACTATACATGAGACCGAGAAAAAGCATGAAAATACACCCCCCCGTAATCCCGAAATTCAGGTAGGCATCCCCAAGTGAACTGAGCCCCATCGATGTACCGGCCTGGATTTTTAAACCCGAATATTTCATAAAAATGGTGCGGTCACCTGCTCTCAATTTATTGGGCGCTAATATCCTGGGCAAAATGCCTGCTTCAAAAACCTGGTACATCTCCTCCCCATTCGAAAAAGGAACATAGGCTGGCACAACCCTCATGATATTGGTTATAATAAAGCCCTGGTTGATCCTAACGGATGCAGGGGCCATGCTTTCAAAACTAAACATACTATTGTCCTTATTTTGTTCTCCATATAATTTTGAAAAAGTTTCCACTCCCGCTTCTTCTCTGCCACTACCAGTGGCAGACCGATAACTCCCCTTTAACAATTGTATGGTAACTGCTAAAAGCACAAAAACGGAACAGGCAATCAACTTTACATTAAAATCAAATTTATACCGGATGGCAAAAACAGAGCCTATAAAAATGATCCAGGTCAGCAAATCGTGAAACATTCCATCACCCAATGATGAAACTACAATTGAACTGATCACTACTACCAGCGGCAATAGTTTCAGTTCACTGCTGCCGATTACCAACAGGAAGAGGCCTATAAATTTAAAACTGCCCAGCAGGTAAAATACAAATGCCAGGTCTGAAGCAAAAAAAACAGAAATAATACTGGCAACAAATCCAATTCCGATAAACCAATAGGGCAATTCCGGATGTTGCCTTACAAATTGGGCAACCTGCTTTTCATCTACGATTTCACCATTTAATTTGCCGGCAAAAAGGTGAAGGCCAAATATAAAGGACATCACGGCTGGTATGGCATAAGTAAAATAATCTCCTTCCGGAATTCTCATTCTGTAATGGTAGTACTGGTATGCATCCATACCATTATAAGCTAAAGTTGGCCCGATAAAAAACTGCACACACATAAATGCACCCAGTAAATAACGCACCGGAATCACATAGCCGATGGAATTAAATAACAACATAAACTGGTGCAGGGATAATATCACTGAGAAATAGGAAGTCCAGCTCATGTTAACAAAAAGGAGCCTGATTACGATAGAAGCGATGAGGAATGCCCCCCAGTTAAAACTTGTTCCGAAAAGTGTTTTCAATGTTGTTTTTTGTAAGCTTGTTTTTACGACCTCACCCCCCGCCCTCTCCAAGGGAGAGGGAGCCAGTGTATGCAGTCTTAATGTTATCTGCGAAATTGGTGTTGGACCTCACCCCCCGCCCTCTCCAAGGGAGAGGGAGCCGGCGTATGCTAATGCAGCACTCTTTTTTTTTGCAGGTTACAGCCTGAAACTTTTCACCGCATGGGCCTCTACTATTTGAGGCATTGTTCTACTGCCACGCAAATTTTTTCGAATCGCCAGTCTTTGATTATTTCCAATGATCGGGTGCCCATTATGGCTGGCTTTTCGGCATTCGTTAATAGCAATTTCATTTTGTTAACCAGGTCGCCAGTGTTGCCACTTTTAAATGTATACCCATTGTCTGCATCTTTCACAAGGTCTGCGGCGCATCCACATTTATCACTCACCAGTATAGCTTTTCCACATGCCATGGCCTCATTTACCGACAACCCCCAGGTTTCGCCGGGGCCGTTTGAAGGCAATACCAGCACATCTGCCATTGCATAGACTGCAGGCATCCTGCCCTGGTTTTGAAAAGGCAGAAAACGGATGCGGTGGCGAACGGAGTCCGGCTGCCCACTCACTAAAGTTTTCAATTGTTCTTCCAATGCCCCATCGCCCACCAGCAGTAGGTGAGCCTTCGTATCAGCTATTTGTAAAAATGCATCCAGTAAAAGACAGGGAGCTTTTTTATGTTCAAATTTTCCGGCAAATAAAAAAGTGATTGTTCCCGGAGCATGTTCGTCAACTTCCTTTTCACTGGTTTTTCGTCCTTCACCAAACCGGTTATTGTCGACTGCGTGCGGCGCAAAAATCAGTTGCGCTTCTCTCAAGCCATTTGCAAGGTAATAGGCCTTATTGGCTGTGCCCACATAAAGCGCTTTATCTACATGATGGTAAATCCATTTTAGCAATATGCGTCTTGCTATTTTTTTAAATGAAAATCCGGCCGGTTCGTCCAGCAAAGTAGAATCACCCCGGAACAGCAGTTGTCTTTTTCCTTTAAAATGCCGCAGCAATTTTAAATGACTCTTAAAACTCCAACCGATTACGAGGATGGCATCCGGGCGCCATTGTTCTATTTCATTGATCAAACCGGGATTATTGATTCCTGCAAAATGGTGTGATCCAGGCTCGGCAGCAATATTGCCTGGAAAACTATATTCATACCCATTCAACAAAGGAATATCCCACTCAATCGTTTTATTAAAGCCCGGATCGTATTTCTTTTGCAGCACAGCTTCACCCCAGGTATAAAAAACTTTTGGTTGTACCTTACCCCGCTCTTTGAGCAGCTTAAACCAGGGGGCATTGTACTGAATGGGATGGGTGGTAACTATTGCCAGTCTTTTCAAATTGATTTTTTTAACAACCGGCAAATACCAGTTTTAATTGCAGCAAACTTTCTCTTCACACACGGTCCCGCGAAGACATTTCTTTAAACCAGGATGGTACACTCTTCTTCAAAGCAACGTCTCCCCATGAGCCTCAGCCGGTCAGGGCATCAGGCAAACAGTTCATTCAATAACTGATCTTTAGATTTTTTAAAATGAATAGCAATATCTGCTATGATAGCTGAAAGGGTACCTATCTTTAAAGGCTTATGATTAGGGATGGTGATATGATGTTGTCCTTGCTGCTGGGTAGTAAGACGGATGTGGCTACCCGACTAACGCGTAATGGTATAACCTTATGGCTTCAGATACCTGATCAATTCCAGACCACTAATATCTGTGGGTATTTTCACGCTGCTACTATTATTTCTTCCCTCACAATATGTAGGCGTATAATCCTTTTCATGTTATCATCGTAATGGCATTGAACTGCATCTTTTACCAAATCTCTCAATTCCTCTATCGTATCTGCCTGAGTAAAAATAGAAACACCTAATCCTTTTGCAATAAGCCCTCCTTCTATGCTTTCTTCAACTAAAAAAATTACTTCTTCCATATTAAAAACTTCAAACAAATCTACTTTAAATTTCTATTACTTAAAAAAGCGGGGTGCATTTAAAATTGTCGTAGCTACAAGTGGTTGGTGGGGCGCAACCTCTGCTCAGATTGATTTTTTTTAAATCGAGGGAAATACCAGTATTATACTCCGAAAGGGGTAAATCAGTGAATTGCTCAAGCTAATTTTCCTCAGGTTATACCCCTTGAGCATTATAAGCAATATTTAAAAAGCAGGGGCAATTTAATTCACCATTATTAATGACCCCTTTTTCAAAAATGCTTACTACTTTCTATCTTGATCAACCGGCACCTAAAAAAACGACTGCTATTCAGAACGCCGTTGTTGCGTCTCCGACCAACAACCGAAATGCCTTAATCTAAAAGGCATTTCATTCCAGGTATGCTATCGCTACGTTTTCAAACAACTGTTAAAAGCTAAGCTTCGGCTGTTGGTCGGAGAAACGACAGCGGCTTACCGGGATAGGTTATCTCTTTTATCCTCTGCAAGGTTAATCAGCAAACTGTTCAAGCTAAATTATTCACGCTTTTGTCCCTTTTGCAGTATAAATACTGCACCATCAAAATTGACGCAGCATTCTCGCCTTACATAGCCCGGCGGGGAGTCATTGCCTTGAACCAAGCCAACGGTGAAACATAGCTGGAAATTATGTAACGGACTCGCAGACGAAGCCCTTTCTACAGACCCTCTCTAACAAATACCGCATCACACCAGGCCAATTTCCCCTTGCCATAAATGGGATTGTAAATATCCTGCAACTGGTAACCATAGTTTAACAGGTACAGGGCAATTTCCGGAAACAGTGGCTGATCAACATATTGCTGAATAAAATAAGCCTCTGTATAGATCAGATCAATTTTTTTATTCTTTAATAATTGGGATGCCCCTTTTAACGCATTTAATTCGCCGCCCTGGATATCTAATTTTAAGATATGAATATGTTGCAGGTTGTTTTCCTTTAAACTGTCTTCAATGGTTTTTATTGGCACTGTTATTTGCTCCCTGGTTTTTACCTGCGGATCTGAATTTAAACCGGTTAGTTTGGAGGGAAGGAAGGAACTGGTATCAATACTTGTATTTACATAAAACAACTGAGTCCCGCTTTTTTCAGCAATTCCACTGGCATCAATTACCACGTTGGGATTGCCCATAAACTGATCCTGCATCTCCTTAACCAGGGCAGGAAACGGCTCAAAAGCAAATATCCTTGCGGCAGGAAAGTACTCAAGAAAACGCCGCGTGGTATTACCGCGGTTTGCGCCCACATCGTAAATTACCAATGCCCGGTTACCAAACATTTCTTTAAAATAATCAAACTCATCTTTTTTAAATTCCCCTTTGGCCAGGGCCTGCAAATAGCCCAAGCCATGCAATTGCACATTGAAGCGCTTTAAAAAAGTATTCAGTTTGTTTTTAAGGCTCATGGTGCAGGTTTAAAGAATGCCGCTTAATATTTTCTTTTAAAAAGCCTGTAGACAGTTCATCATCAAATTGCCATTTCATATCAAAAAAGTTGTTACCCGGTTCAATATCCTTAATCTGGCCCAGCCAGTCATTAGCGGGCCGAACAACAAAAGCTTCTGATAAAAAAGCCGCCCAGTAACTAAACGTACTGCCTGCAGACAATAATAAAAACCTGCTTTTGCTTAGCAATAAAATATCGAGGATATCTGCTTTTTCTTCCGCCAGTTTGATGGAAGGCAGCAAAAAGAGAGCGCCTATTTCATCCAAATCCGCATCAGTAAAAACAGTAACCGGAAAACACTGCCCCAGTTCCTTCCTGATGATATTTATACCGGCGATGAAAAAATCAACCGGCGTAAGGGTGCTCCCCAATTTAAAATCGCCCCGCCTGATATGAATACCGATGACCGGTTGCTCATATTTTAAAAGCAGTTGTTTTCTGGAGGGATGCAGGACATTAAATAATTCAGTAGCAATGATCCCATGATAATTTTTAATTGAACCAAAAAGCTCATCATCCGGCATTACCTGGTTAAATAAAAACATTGTTTTATCACGCAATGGGATGCCTGCTAATTTTTCTACAGAGGGTTCAATAATGACTGTTTTAAAGCGCCATTGAAAACGGGCCAGCAACTGTAGATGAAGCGGTGATTCTACAAAATATTTCCAATACAATCGTTTCTTTTGTTCCCTGCGCAACAGGGCTCCCCATCTAAAACCCCACCAGGGAGCGGTAATCATTGGCAGCTCATTTAATTTTGAAAACACATTGCCCCTGGCCCAAATAAAAAGCATATTTCCCAAGCCTGTTTTTGGAAAGGATATATAAACTAGAGATTTATTTTTATTCATGCAAAAATGTAAAGAATATCTAATTCTAACGGATATTTTTGAGTCTTTTGTTCTTATGATGAAGAAGCATGTTCATAAAACCTAGTTGATGGGCAAGAGTTTAACAATCCCACAGAGACATTATATTCGCAGTAGAAATAGTAATGTACGTATGATATTCCCTTTAAGGCAATGTCGATTTGTTGGAGATGGTATTTCCTGGTGAGCCACCCTTTGGGGGTGACTCACCAGGAAATACCGAAAATTATCCAATCACTTTATGCGTTACCTGACACTACTATTATTAACAGCTTTGTTTAATAAATCCGCTAACCTTGCTGTAACGTGATGAGCCGAATATTGCTCAAAAATTAACTGGTCAATCTTAGCAGCATCATAGCTGCGGAGATAAAAAAGGTAATCTTTAAAAATACGTTCAAAGCAAGATGAAATATAATGGATGCCCTGTTCTCCATCAAAAGCCAATACCAATCCTGCTCCTGATTCTTCTATCACTGACTTTGCACTACTTGCTGAATGCAATACTGCCATCACAGGCTTTTCAGCCAACACCGCCTGGTAAATTTTACTGGGGGTATAATGAGGTTCGGTGCTACCCAATATAAAAACACCCGTTGCTGCCTGGAGATGAGCCAACACATCAAGGTATGGAATTCGCTGTGCATATTCAAAGACTGTTGTTCCCCATAAGCCGAATTGTTGAGCAATTGGTTTAATCGTAAATGATGCCGGGTCGTTTACTATTTTACCGGTGCCAATAAAATGAAACTCAATATTTTCAAAAGTTGCCGAATGGGCTTTGATAGATTGAAAAACAGCTTCCAACACCTTGTAAGCTTTTGGCAACATTGCTCCGGCATACACCAATTGTATTTTATTTCTATTTTTTTTGAAGAGGTAAGGCTGGATAGCACCGTCTTTCAAATTTTCATGATCTGCTTTTTCACCTCCATAAGGCATCGCACCCCAAATAGCCTGATTCAATAAGTGAGGATTTCTTTCTGCAACGCCTTTATAATACCCTTCTGCAACCCCTGTAATAAGTAAAGCTTTTTTAACGGCAATGGGCTCCAAAAATTTTGCAATTTTTGTACTCCACCAATGCCTTGAAAATAATTGATCGCTTCCAGGAAATTGATGTACCCACGGATCGATATAATCAATTCCATATTTAATATTAGTGGAATGATGCAGCCAACGGCCCAGCAAGGCACAGTAAAAAGATGGAACAGGAATATATAAAAATTCAATTTTTTCTGATTGAATTAATTGCTTCGCTTTTTTATACAACTGGAAAAAAGCCCTTAAACCAATATCACCTATCAGCCTCGGTTTGGCTACTTTGAAAGCTTTTACTTTTTCTACCCTTAATGATGGGGGCAACAATTTTTCCAAATTATGATCCAATGCTTCTTCATAATATTTTTCATGCACCGTTAAGATGATGGGTTCCCAGCCAAAGGATGGCAGGTGTTGGGCAAACAGCCTTGTCCGGTGTACACCCGCCAGGTTAGATGGAGGAAAGTGCGGGCAAATAATCAATATCTTTTTCGCTATGCTCATTTTTTCAAAGGCTATTCATTCCTGCCGTTCCTGTGATCCCCCGTAAAAGCGGCAATGCAAACCCGTTTCTTTTTTATAGCGACTGCCTTAAAAACGGTGCATTGCAATTTCATAGAACCTGCCTCAACACTAGTATATTGACAAATTAGATTTGAAACATTTACTCAAAAAAAGCAATTATTTTACCGGGTAAGTATTTCGTCCCGTTAGGGACCATATATCGGTAGTGGTTTAGATTATCACTAAATGAAGTTCCGTAGGAACGTGATAGCACTTCAATTTTATCACGTCCGCCGCGGCGGCCTTTGAACTTGAATAAAATTTTAGTTTACCGATATTTTTTCCCTACGGGACTTTAAAATTCATCTTCATTGTTGAAAATTAAATTATCAGCACAGTATTGCATAAACCCGGCAAACCTAACAGCTTTTAAAAACGAGTGAAGTTTTCGAATTGAAATGGGTTTCGCACAACCTGATAAAATCCAATCAATCGCAGGTAAATAATAGCACCCACCAATGAAAGAAGTGTTCAGACGATTATTTACAAAATTTTATGATTATTAACTTTTAAATTAAAATCGTATTATATACATTTATTCCGTCAAGTATCTTGATTACCACCTTATGATTACGTTACCATCCGCCCTCAATCCATTTTTTGTAAGTCCTTCCTCCTGCTCCTCCTTTTTTTGGGCGGGATTAAATATTCATCCTCCCTAGATGCGCAAAAAAAGATAGCGCCTGCCAATATTACAGTAAGTTCCCCCTGTGGGGGGAAACCTGTTTTAATCTGCAGCAACATTCCCCCTGTGGAGGGAAACGTGCTGCCTGATGCAGCGAACTTCCCCCTGCGGGGGGAAAGGTGTTTTTACCTGCAGCGACCTTCCCCCCTCAGGGGGAGACTTCTAATCGTAAAAGGAATTGCAACAACCCAATGACGTTTAGTCAGCGAATATTGCCGCGCAAAAACGACATTCCGGTTGACGTTTGATTGATGAAACAAGGTAAAAGCAGGCCAATCTTTTGATGAAACAGGGCTAACAGCCGGTTAAAATTTTATTGACAGTTTATTTTTTATCCATTAATTAAAAACTCAATTATGATAAATTCCATTAAATTAAACAACCTTCGCAATGGAGAATACTCCCAGTTCTTAACCGATATTCTTGCCATCACCGGGCAAAACGGTCCCACCGTGTTGAATGTTCAACCCCAGTTTGATGCCCTTAAAGCTGTTTCTGCGGAAATTGAATTGCTTTTTAAAGTGCCGGCCGGCAATATTATCACCAAAGAGCTGGAGGAACTGGATGCACGCCGGGACAGCGCCATCACCGGCATTAATGCGCTGGTAAGTGGTTTTGCCTATAGCACCGATCCCGCTACCAGGAACAATGCAGCCCTGCTGGCAAATCACCTTTCATCTTTTGGCAGCAATATTGCCAAGGATAATTTTCAGAGTGAAACCGCCACTATCCGTAACCTGATACACGACTGGGATAACAAGCCCAATCTTACCAGTGCGTTTGCAGCCCTTGGTCTTTTTACCTGGAGGGTTGAGCTGGAAGACGCCAACAACAATTTCAGCCAACAGTACCTTACACGGGCTACCGAAATGGGATCAGCTTCCCCGGATAGTATTTCCAACTTAAGGCTGGATGCAAATGAAGCATTCTATCAACTGAGGGATCACCTGAATGCCTATTTTACCATCAACAACGGCGCGGACCCATTTGGCAAGACTGTTTCGGCTATCAATGGCCTGCTGGACAATTACAATAACCTGATAGCCAGGAGAGTCACGAACCCTGACCCTGTCCCCGCTCCTGTTACCGTTGCATAATTACATTGAGATATGGAACGCCCCGCCAATAACGGCGGGGCATTTTTATTGCAGCAACCTTGTATTATGCTTTTCTCAATACGATGTTTGCATGGTTTTATTGAATGGGTGCGTATTAATGCAATGGTATTTATTAATATACGATGGATGCGATTGATGTGATTGATACGATGGATGCGATTGATGCGATTGATGTGATTGATACGATTAATGCGATTGATGCGATTGATACGATTGATGCGATTGATGCGATTGATACGATTGATACGATTGATGTGATTGATGCGATTGATACGATGGGCTGCACCCATCGCTATGATCTTTCGCCCTTACAGGGCTGGCAAAATCAACGGTACAGCTGGCAAAATCAACGGTACAGAAATACGCGGAGGATTTGAATTAGGGGAATTATTTCAAAATGCTGGCAACCCTGTTCAAACGATAACTCCCAATAATATTTTTGATTCTTTTTCCCAATTCAATTCAGCTTTCGCCAATTCGTAATTATGGCGTTTCTGGGCGATGAGCTGCTGCGGGTTTTGATATATCCTGATTTTTTCAGCCAACTCCTTTTCATCGTTTACTGCAAAAGACTCCCCTACCTGGTACATTTTATTAAAGGTTAACTGCATAGCTGTTTCAGAAAGTATGATTGCATTACCTGCCAGGAGGTAGGTGAAAATTTTATTTGATAATGCAATATTATTGTTTCTTGAAAATCCCGTTTCCAATGCTAATCCTATATCAAATCCTGCTGCAAAAGTTGGTAATTCCTCCGGTTGAATAATACCCGCAAAATGAATATTGGCTGCTATTTCGCCGGCATTGTTGCTGATAAAATCTAACATTTCGTGATCGCACCTGCCCGCCAGGGTAAGGTGAATGCCTGGGTCGTTTAATATTACCATAGCCCGGATCAATGGCTCCAGTCCACGGTTGACGCCGATGGTTTGGCTAAACCAGAAAAGTTGTAATGTAGCACCCGATGGCCGTTCGTTGAACGCAGGTTGCTGGCTGAGTGGAAAACAATTACGCAACGTGATTACCGGCCTGGTAAAATTAGCATGATTGCTGATTGTTGCTTCGGAAATAAGATCACTTGAAGTACTGACATACATTAATGAAGGCAGGTACCTGTTTTCAAGATAGCTGATTCTTTTAAGCGCTGCTTTTTCTTCAGTACCCGATTCTCCCAGGTGGTAATCTTCAAAATCAAACCCCGCTTTTGCTTTATGATACCCGGCAGCTTTTACGGCTACCGCCAATGCCCCAAGATTGTGCCCGATATACCAGTTTGCCTTTATTTCTTTTGCCGCCCTTAGCAGTTCGTCAAATGCCCTTGCCTGTGTTCTTTCTGCCAGCAGGAACCGGTGTTTCAGATAGGGAAGTAAAATGGAGGCCAGTTTGCAACGTAGCCTGGTAAACAGGTAAAGCCATCTATCCTTATCGGGGCTACCACCCACCAGTTTATATTTCCACGATACATTTTTCAACAGCACTTTGTCTTTTTCTGACGACCAACGGATAAAAAAACAATATAGCACTGTAACATCATATCCTGCACTTTGTAAGGCATCTGCTTCTTTTACAATCCTTGGGTTACCTGCGGGCTGACCGGTTGTGATGAGTACGATTTTTTTCACCAGGTTTTATCGGCGATGAGCCGGGAATCTTTTTTTACAAAAAATACATCTACCTGATACAGTGCATTATCAAATGGCCTGCGCATCATCTGCGATATATCGTATGCCTGAAACCCATTTTGATCCATGAATGCAATCATTTCAGCCAGCAAAGGGCTATCATCTCCCAGGTTAAGTAACGAAATTTCCAGCAGGCAAACCGTTGCGTGAGCCAGGCAACTCTTTGCACCTTTCAATACTTCCATTTCATGTCCCTGTACATCCAGTTTCAATAAATCGGGTAACGGGAATTGCTTAATGGCTGCCAGCACATCCAGCGTTTGAGTTGCCATTTGTTTACACTTGATTCCCTGCTCTTTTGTGCCAACAATATGACTGGCTGTTTCATTTTCTACAAACGGTAAAATGGCTCCGTCTATCCCTGAGAGTAATGAGATGGCATAGTCGGTTGTTGGGTATCTTTTCCTGATTTTGTCCAGGTATGGGGTTTTACCTGGCTGTGCTTCTACCATGAGTATTTTTGCATCCGGGTACACTTCCAGCGCATCCACCGCCCATTGTCCTTCATAGGCACCAATGTCCATGATCACCGCCGGATTAAAATTTTTTCTTTTCAGATTCTGTAAACTCCAACGTAAGGAAGGCACGCCCAGGTGTTCCTTAAAGCCCCGCTTCCATTTATAGGGTAATATTTTTTTTATTGCCTGGGTAAACATTTTTAGGAGGGAGGTTTGGTTAATATATTTTTAATCGTTTGCGTTATGAAACTATGGGAATTAATTCCGTTTTATTAAAACTATGGGGTGCACCCATTGCTCTTGATGGGCTGCACCCATTGCTCTCGATGGGCTGCACCCATCGCTATGATCTGTCGCCCTTACAGGGCTTTTCGTTTGGCATTACTGAAAGGGCGATAGATCAAAGAACACGCTGCTATGATCTGTCGCCCTTACAGGGCTTTTCGTTTGGCATTACTGAAAGGGCGATAGATTAAAGAACAGGTTGCAACCCTGTTCTATTCTGGCACCCGGTAATAATAGGTGTACCCCAATGATATAAAAAAACATCCCCATTTTTACAATGCCGGGTATTAAGCCGCAATCATTTTTAATTCAACCCGTTTCATTGCATACACCCAGTTCTATTAGGTGTAATACGGGTAAATCATTAATCCCACACGTAACGCTCATCATATTCAGTGTTGTATTTTTTTAGCATCGCCCGGTATTCGTCCTGAAAGGTTTTCTTGCTATGATGTTCATGTTGCTGATCAATATATCGTGTAACCCGGTCGATACCCAATGGACTCACTGAAAATGCCCCATACCCATCCTGCCAATAAAAATCTTTTAATGATTTGTCCTTTGTTTTCATCCATGCTGATGAATGTGATTTCACCTCTTCCAACAATTTCATTAAAGCGATTTTTTTTGAAAGCCTGCACAGGATGTGAACATGATCGGAATACCCACCAATTTTTATTGGAATACTATCTAATTTATTGCAAATACCACCCAGGTAGGCATGCAATGCCTCCTCAAACGGTGGTTGTATAAATGGCTGGCGATGTTTTGTACTGAAAACAATATGAATATAGTTTTGTGTAAGGGACTGGCTCATTGTATTATGGGATTGATTGATGACAAATTATTCAAAAATGTTTCATCGATGAATTCGAATGAATGGGATGGAAACACATTCATGCGATGGGTTTACATTTATGCGATGGGCTTCGCCTATCGCTCGATGGGCTGCACCCATCGCTATGATCTGTCGCCCTTTCAGGGCTGTTTCATTTGCCAGCATTGACACGCTGCAATACGATGGGCTGCACACATCATTATGATCTGTCGCCGTTACAGGGCTGTTTCATTTAGCAGCATTGACACGCTGCAATACGATGGGCTGCACACATCATTATGATCTGTCGCCGTTACA
>JBBQTL010000077.1:0-21194 GCA_038213285.1 Chitinophagales bacterium | reverse complement strand
AGGCGTGGCTGATCCGCAGATCCTGGATAAAATCGAAGTAGGTTTTTTTAATATTCTTCTTAAAAAAACGGCAGAAAGTTGGGATACTCATCGCTGCCACATCTGCTACCTGCTCCAGCGTAACCGGCGTTAAATACCGCTTGAATGAAAAGTCAATGATCCTTTCAATAGCAGGATTAATATGATTGGTATTGGAAGAAAAATTTTGTGTAAGCGTAGTGTAGTGGGGAGTGGTACTTATTTTTTGAAGACATTGCAAAAGCAGGTTGATCCGTTGAAAACCCTTCATCGCCTGCAGCTCAAGAATGGTTGTGGCAATTTCTATTTTCAATTTCGCCAGCACCTGTATACCATCATTTTTGATCAGCAATTGCTGTACATTTTTAAGTTCGGGTAAATGGAGAAATTCTTTTCCAAAAATATCAGTTTTAAAATGGAGCACAACCGAGCACCCCGTCATTTTATGATGCTGCTTTTTGAACCAGTGTGGCAGGTTACCGGCAATAAAATAAACATCGCCGGGTTTGTATTCGCCTATATAATCACCGATCATGGCAGTACCATGGCCTTCGGTTAATAATATCAGTTCAAACTCCTCATGCTTATGCCAGTTGGTTTCAAAGTTGGGTGTGCGGTAACTTCGGCAAGCAAATGACTGGTGTTCTTCCAGGTGTATTTTTTGTATCAGTGTTTTCATCCTGCAAATTTAATTAACTGCTATCTTATCAGTTATTTCCATTAAAATTAAACCGATCTGATAAGATAGCATATTTTATTTTTTAGATAGCAGTTGTAAACAAATGGTAAATTGTGAAACTTTACATTTTAGAAAACGATTGAAAATTCCAGTCATTAAATTTGCCATATGTTACTATTAGGAATTGATGTAGGAACCTCTTCTATTAAAGTCGCCATTGTAGATGCGCAAACCCAGCAATGTATTACCACAGTTCAATATCCAGATACGGAAACAGGTTTTACTGCCCTGCAAAAAGGATGGGCCGAACAAAGCCCCGATATGTGGTGGGAAAATGTGCAGCAGGCAATACTAAAAGCGCATGCACTAAAAAAATATGATCCCAAAGATATCATTGCTATTGGCATAGCGTATCAAATGCATGGACTTGTTTGTGTAGATAAAAACCAACAGGTTTTGCGTGATAGCATCATCTGGTGCGATAGCCGTGCGGTGGAAATTGGTAATAAAGCTTTTGATGCCATCGGCCACGAAAGGGCTTTGGAGCACCTTTTAAATTCGCCCGGAAATTTTACTGCAGCCAAACTTGCGTGGGTAAAAGCCAATGAACCGGAGCGCTACGAGTTAATCGATAAAATCATGTTGCCCGGCGACTTTATAGCCATGAAGCTAACCGGGGAAATTACTACCAGTATTTCAGCATTGAGCGAGGGTATATTCTGGGATTTTAAGGAGCAGGAATTATCAAAAGATGTATTTGATTATTTTGGTTTTGATACATCCGTTATACCCGAAGTGAAAGATGTTTTTACTGCGCATGGAACGGTACAGTCATCCGTTGCAGAAATGTTATCGTTGCCTGTAGGTATACCGGTAGCTTATAAAGCCGGAGACCAGCCCAACAACGCACTGTCATTGAATGTGCTCGATCCCGGTGAAGTGGCAGCAACTGCAGGTACTTCAGGGGTTATTTACGGTGTAAGCGACCAGTTAGTATACGATCAAAAATCGAGAATCAACAGTTTTGCCCACGTGAATTTTTCAGAAGAGCAGAAAAGAATTGGTGTATTGCTTTGTATCAATGGCACCGGAATTTTAAATAGTTGGATTAAAAAAATAACCGGGAACCAGTTATCATACAATCAAATAAACGAGGCGGCCGCTGCTATTGCACCGGGCAGTAATGGTTTGCAAATGTTGCCGTTTGGTAATGGAGCCGAGCGTATGCTGGAGAATAAACAGGTGCAAAGCCATATACACAATATCGACTTTAATTTACACGGACCTGCTCATTTATACAGGGCTGCACAGGAAGGAATTGCCTTTGCATTTCGCTATGGGTTGGATATAATGCGGGAGAATGGAATGCAACCTGCTGTGATACGTGCCGGCAAGGCCAATATGTTTTTGAGCGATGTATTTACACAGTGTTTTGTAGATGCTACCAATGTACCCGTAGAGTTGCACGATTGCGACGGAAGTGTAGGCGCAGCAAAGGGCGCCGGCATTGGAGCAGGCTTTTACAAAACTGCAAAAGAAGCTTTTACCAATACAACACCGCTGGCATTGGTACAGCCCATACAAAGTAAATGGTACGATGAATTGTATGGGGAGTGGAAGGGGTTGTTAAACGGGTGTTAAGGTGAAGGTGTATTAAGAATTATCTAAAAAAAAGAGTGGAATTGACGAGCTCATTTTACCCCCGTTCCGCCGCGGCGGAGAGGTTTACTAACACTTCGCCATTTTAGTGTGAGTTGGCTGGGGCTGTGGGGACATTTACATTTTATTATGGAAAATAAAATTTGATGGAGATATTGGTTTTTCAGTCATTCATCAGTTCCCCATTCATCCGCATCGATGAAAGATGCCATGAAAAACCGAACCTGAATGGAGCGACGCCAATGAAGTTCAATTGAAAAGATTCAGCCGGCTCAATTAAAAAAATGAAAATTAAATTTAAGAAGTGAAAGACAAATATAATAGACCACTCTAAATAAAAAACACAGCGTGTCCCATTCGAATGCTCCGGCTCCCTCTCCCTCTTGGAGGGCGGGGGGTGAGGTCTTGCAGTGTATAACCAAAACAAAAACACAAAACACAAAACAATAAACACACACGCACAAATTCATAACCTCCTTAACCATCCCCAGCGTTAAGGGCAAATTAAAAAAATATGTCAGTAGTAACCGGAAGCAAAGAGTTTTTTAAAGGCGTTGGCCAGGTAAAATTTGAAGGTCTTGAAAGTGATAATCCGCTGGCTTATCGCTGGTACGATGAGAACAAAATTGTAGCAGGCAAACCGATGAAAGAGTATTTGCGCTTTGCCTGTGCTTATTGGCATTCGTTTGTGGGCAATGGCGCTGATCCGTTTGGTGAAGCAACCCATTTGCATCCATGGAACGAAAAAGCCGATGCGGTGGAAAGAGCAAAAGATAAGGCCGACGCCGCTTTTGAATTCATTACTAAACTGGGGTTGCCCTATTATTGTTTTCATGATGTGGATGTGGTAGACTATACCAATGATATAGCGGATAATGAAAAAAGGTTGCAGGCGGTAACAGCATACCTGAAAGAAAAGCAGGCAGCAAGCGGCGTTAAATTATTATGGGGCACCGCCAATTTGTTTTCCAACAAACGGTACATGAACGGCGCTTCCACCAACCCTGATTTTCATGTTTTAGCGCATGGGGGTGCACAGGTAAAAGCGGCATTGGATGCAACCATTGAATTGAAAGGAGAAAACTACGTGTTTTGGGGCGGTCGTGAAGGGTATATGAGTTTACTCAACACCAATATGAAAAGAGAGAAGGAACACCTGGCTAAATTTTTAACCGTGGCAAAAGACTACGCCCGCAAGAATGGCTTTACCGGAACCTTCTTTATTGAGCCCAAACCCTGTGAGCCAAGTAAGCACCAGTATGACTATGATTGCGAAACCGTGATTGGCTTTTTGCGCCAGTACGGTTTGCTGAACGATTTTAAAATCAATATTGAAGTAAACCACGCAACGCTGGCCGGCCACACTTTTCAGCACGAATTGCAGGTGGCTGCCGATGCAGGTATGTTGGGTAGCATGGATGCAAACAGGGGGGATTACCAGAATGGATGGGATACTGATCAGTTTCCAAATAGTATCAATGAACTGGCGGAAGCAATGCTGGTTGTTTTAGAAGCAGGCGGCCTGGCCGGGGGTGGTATTAATTTCGATGCAAAGATCAGGCGCAACTCAACCGATGGAGCGGACCTGTTTCATGCACATATTGGTGGCATGGATACTTTTGCCAGGGCATTGATCACCGCAGATAATATTCTGAATAAAAGTGATTATAAAAAGTTGCGTACCGATCGTTATGCAAGCTATGATGCAGGCAAGGGAAAAGAATTTGAAGAAGGTACATTAACACTGGAAGACCTGCGTAATTTTGCGGCTGAAAACGGCGAACCTGCAACTATTAGTGGAAAGCAGGAATATTTTGAGAATATTATTAACCGGTATATTTAAGGTTGTAGGTTGATAGTTGATGGTTGAAGGTTGAGGTTGATGGTTTAAGGTTAAGGTTGATGGTTTAAGGTTGATATCTAATCGTGGCCTATATACATTATTCATCACTAATTATTTATCAATAACTCATTACTCATTATTCATCATTCATAACTCATCATTCATCACTCATTATATGAAAATAGCAGTAAATATTGCAAGGGTTCTTGTAGGATCTTTATTTGTTTTTTCAGGCCTGGTAAAGGCCATTGACCCACTGGGCCTGGGCTATAAAATGCAGGAATTTTTTGAGGTGTGGGCCAGCGATGGATATTTTCCCGGAATGATGAGTTACCTGCATGGGCAATCTTTAGGCTTTGCCATATTTATGATTGCAATGGAAGTTGTTTTAGGGGTAGCCTTGTTAGTTGGATGGAAGAAGAATCCTGTGCTGGTATTGTTATTCCTGCTTACGCTGTTTTTTACATTTTTAACTGCCTTTGTATTATTTACCGGAAAAATAAGGGCATGTGGCTGTTTTGGCGATTGTATTCCACTTACTCCCGGGCAAACTTTTACAAAAGATATTATCCTTACACTGCTAATTATCTTCCTACTCATTTTTAAAAAACATATACAGCCGATAATGAAGGGGGCTGCGGGAGCAATAATTGTTTTCTTGAGCATCATTGGTGTAACCTTTTTACAGTTTTATGTGTTGAAACATTTACCCTTAAAAGATTGCCTTCCGTATAAGAAGGGAAACAACATATTGGAACTCCGGAAAATGCCTGCCGACGCTATTCCTGATAAATATGACTATAGCTTTGTATATGAAAAGGGTGGGGCAAAAAAGGAATTTACTGCGAGTAATTTGCCTGACAGTTCATGGATCTTTAGTGAAAGAAAGCAAGTGCTCGTAACCAAAGGGGTTAATAATATACCGGCGATCAATGATTTTTCATTGGTAGATTCTGCAGGTGTAAACGTAACAGAAGAATTGTTCAGTCAACCGGGCGAATATTATGTTTTGTTTTTACAAAATCTGAACGATGGGATAAGCAGGTGGTCAGCATCATTCAGTGATTTATCTCAAAAGGCAAAACAGCAAAATCGCCCTATTTACATTATAACAGCCGACAGGGAAAAGGTAAACGCATTTTTCAATATACGCAACAGCTATAATGTACAGGTGTTTACAAGCGATGCAACCGCAATAAAAACTGCGGCCAGGGCCAATCCTACATTATTTGTGATGAAGGGGCCGGTAGTACAGGGCAAGTATAGCTGGGCGGATATTGGAAAGGTAAAGTAAATTAGGGTAAATGGGCAATGGTGAAGAATGTTGAATGCATACCCATTCAAGGTTCATGAAGCATCACTGATAACATAGTTACTATTCACCATTGACCATCCGATAGCTATCGGATCACTACTCACGATTCACTACTCACGATTCACTACTCACGATTCACGAATTTGAAACAGCTTCTAAAAAAATCATTTTATTCATTCCTGGTGCTACTTGGCGTAGTAGTGCTGGTGTTTATAATGTTCCAGGGATTTGGTGATCCTGCAAGATTAATTGTTGGGCAAACCGGCGATCAAAAAACCCTGGAAAATATTCGCAGGGATTTATACCTTGATCAACCAAAATGGAAGCAATTCATCCTTTACCTGAATGATGTATCACCCCTTTGCATACATAGCAAAGAGGATATTGTAAAGAAGGAGTTGCAGGGATTATTTATTGGCAAGGATACCAAAGTAGGATTAAAAATACCTTATCTCCGCAAAAGCTATCAAACTAAAAAAAATGTGGGAGCCGTTTTGATGGAAGCCCTGCCTGGCACCTTACTGTTAGCCTTCGCTGCCATGTTGTTCGCCACTTTTTTCGGCATTTTATTGGGTGTAATTGCTGCTGTAAATAAAGGAAGCTGGATAGATACAACGGCTGTTTTTTCTAGTATTGCGGGTATTTCCGCTCCTTCTTTTTTTATGGCCATCATTATTGCTTTCGTATTTGGCGTGGTACTGCATCCATATACTGGTTTAAATTTAACCGGCAGTTGGTTTGATATTGATGAAGTAACCGGTGAGAAATACCTTACGCTAAAAAATTTAACACTGCCTGCCTTTACTTTGGGTATTCGTCCGCTGGCTATTATTACCCAACTTACCCGCAGCTCCATGCTGGATGTGATGAACCAGGATTATATCAGGACGGCTTATGCAAAAGGGCTTAGTAAAAGAACCGTCATATTCAGGCATGCATTACGCAATGCCCTAAACCCGGTGGTAACCGCTATTACCGGCTGGTTTGCAGAATTGCTGGCTGGTGCTTTTTTTGTTGAATACATTTTTGGCTGGAGAGGCATCGGAAAAATTACGGTAGATGCATTGGAGAAATTGGATTACCCGGTAGTAATGGGAGCCGTATTGATCAGCGCCTGTATTTTTATCCTGATTAATATGCTGGCAGATGTATTGTACGGAGTGGTGGATCCGAGGGTAAGAAGTTGATGGCTGATGGCTGATATCTGATGGCTGATTTTTTGATGTCTGATTTGTTTCAACTACTAATTTCTTTTGCTTACTTATACTATCATGGCTCAATATTTATCGGGTTTGATTTGCAGGATAAAAATCGATTTAAAAGAATTAGCATAATACGGAAGCAAGGTCAATAGAGATATACTGTAGAAGAGTGCGATCCGCCTCGGCGGACAAGCTGCCGTTGCAGCTTAATTATCTTTCAAAAGTTCGGTAAAAAAATAAACCTCTATAAAACTGAAGCTGATAAATCATGCAGTTGGAAGAACTCCCCGCCGCGGCGAGGACGGAGGCGGCTGAGTTCTACTTTATCACCACCTCATTTATCACCTTTTCACCCAGTGATTCATTTACTCTTTCAATGATCTTTTCTTTTTGATATAGCAATTCATTCTTCAACTGGGCTACGGTAGAACTAATAAATAATGTTTGGTTGATGATCTGGATTTTATCAGTGTATTTGGCAATCGTTTTTCCCATTATCTGTTCCCATATATCTTCAATCTGCAGGGCTTGTATATTACCTTTTAAGCGGCTTTGCTTTAAAAATTGTTTAAGTGCATCCTGCATTGATAGTTCTGCCATGAGGCAAAGATATTGTTATTTGAATGGGGGATACTATATTTTGATGAGCTTATTTTATCCTTTTTTTGCAAAATAAACACCTCCGGTTTACAACGAGTTTTTATCAAAGTTCTATTACCTGGTAAGGTGTTTTTAAATTTACAAAAGCTTCTTCCAGCCTGTTTTTGTGGGTATCTGTGATAAATACCTGCCCGTCATTTTCATTACACACCCAATGCAATAAATGCTGCATTCGCTGATTATCTAATTTTTCAAATACATCATCCAGTAAAAGGATGGGAGCGAAGCCCTTGTTCAATTTTAATAATTCAAACTCAGCCAGTTTCAAGGCAAATAATAAACTTTTTCGCTGGCCCTGTGATGCAACGGTTTTAAATACCTGTCCATTTAACTGGATTCCCAAATCATCTTTGTGAATGCCTCCGTTGGTACGCTGTAAAATAAAGTCTTTCTCCCGATATTGGTTCAGGATGGTTTCAAACGCCGTACTATTTAACTGGCTTTCATATTGCAGTGTTACCAGTTCATCATTCGCGGCAATCCGTTTATAAAATTGCTGTACTAACGGAATCATTTGACTGGTGAAATTTTTACGAACAGCATGAATGTAGGTAGCGGGTTGTATAAGTTGATCATCCAGCACTTCCAATAATGTCCAATCCGTTTTTCCCTGCTCGGCAAATCTTTTCAACAAACTGTTGCGTTGTTGCAACACTTTGGTATAAGTAATTAATTGTTGCAGGTATTCAGGGTCTACCTGGCTAAGCAGGGTGTCAATAAAACGCCTTCTTTCTTCACTACCACCGGTTATCAGTTCAATATCGTCCGGTGCAATCATTACGCAGGGATACTTTCCAATATGCTCTGAGTATTTTGTATACGGCACCCCGTTCAATAAAAAATCTTTTTTACCTGCCCCCCTGAAAATGCAAACTACCTGGTCTGAGTTTGGAGACAAAGTTCCTTCCAGTCTAAAACCATCTTTTTCAAATTGCGTATTTAGTGTGTCGGTTTTTGAAAAATAGCTTTTTGTAAAACAGAGATAGTAAATAGCATCCAGCAGGTTGGTTTTACCCCTGCCATTTAAACCACATGTACCAATCACCCGCTCTGTGAAAGAGAAAGTGGAAAAGTGGTAATTCTTAAATTGTGTGATGATTATTTTTGTAAGCCCGTGCATCGGCCTGCAAGATAATACAAAAGCCGCTGGCTGTATCGGGTAACTAAAAGAGGGGGGTAGGAAACAGGTGTTCTGATGATCTTATCAAGCTGTTTTCAGAAGTACTCTATTAATATAAGAATCGTATGTTAACCACTATCAGTCAATAGGTAAGATCCGGTGGCTTATCATAATTTAGGGGTTCAAAATAACCTTAAATTAAGGATACCGAAACCCTTCTTTTGGGTGCATTTTAAATTGTCGCAACGCCAAGTGGTTGGTGAGGATTCCAACCGCAGCCCAGCCTCGGTCGGTGTCCCCGACGACCGAAAACGGGAGCTACAATTTGAAATGTCCCCCTTCTTTTTACCATATTTTAATTTACGGATTTCTCCCTTATCTTTGCCGCCTAAATTATATACATTGGCTACAAAGTTTTCAAAAGAAACCTACCTGTACTGGTACGAATTAATGCTTTTATTGCGCCGTTTTGAAGAAAAAACCGGCCAGTTGTATGGGATGCAAAAAATTCGTGGCTTCTGTCATTTATATATCGGACAGGAAGCGGTTGCTGCAGGCTGTATGACTGCTACCACACCGGATGATAAATTTATTACCGCCTATCGCTGTCATGCCCTGGCAATTGCCAAGGGTGTTACCCCTAAATCTACCCTGGCTGAGTTATACGGAAAAGCTACCGGCTGTAGTAAAGGAAAGGGTGGAAGTATGCACATTTTTGGTGTAGATGTTGGTTTTTTTGGAGGACATGGGATTGTAGGTGCTCAAATAGGAACCGGGGCAGGATTGGCATTTGCTGAAAAATACAAGGGTACAAATAATGTTGCCCTTTGTTTTTTTGGAGATGGTGCAGCAAGGCAGGGAATGTTGCATGAAACTTTCAATATGGCCATGCTTTGGAAATTACCGGTAGTATTTATTTGCGAAAATAATAATTACGCAATGGGTACTTCGGTTGCCCGTACCAGTAATGTATTGGATTTGTATAAATTGGCAGATGCTTATGATATGCCGGGTGATAGTGTGGATGGCATGAGTCCGGAAGATGTACACAATGCGGTATTACGTGCCGTAAACAGGGCACGTGAAAAAGGCGGGCCTACTTTATTGGAAGTAAAAACCTACCGTTATAAAGGGCATAGTATGAGTGATCCTCAAAAGTACCGTACCAAGGATGAGGTGGAAGAATATAAAGAGAAAGATCCGATCGACCATGTGTTAAGAGTATTGAAAGATGAATACAAAGTAACAGATGAAGAAATTGAAGTAATGAATAACAGGGTAAAGGCACAGGTTGATGAAAGTGTACAATTTGCTGAAGAGAGCCCATGGCCGGATGATAATGAATTATTAAAAGATGTGTACAAGCAGGAGGACTATCCTTTTATAATGGATTAATTGAAACCGTAAAAAACTAAAATTTAATTTATAACGATGCCTTGCTGATTTCAATAAATTTTTATCCTCTTTACCCACTATTAGAATAGAAGGCAAAGATTACGGACAAAATGTTTTCGGAAAAAGTATAGGCAAAAAAAACAAAGATGGCAGAGAAGCAAGTAATAGCACCGGTTATTGAAAGTAATGAAATAGTAGACCGGGCCAAGGGATTTTGGGCAAAATTCAGCAAACCCATCATTTATGTAGGAGGTGCATTGATATTAATTATTGGTGGATTCATCGCTTATAAAAACATCATCCTTGCACCCAAGATTGAAAAGTCTGCAGATGTAATTTTTCCTGCGGAGCAATTGTTTGACAAAATGACCCAAAGCGGTTTTAACAAAGATTCAATAAACCTGGTTTTAAATGGTGGCAGCGGAATACCCACCGGGATTGTAAAAATAGCTTCTACCTATAGTGGAACTCCTGCTGGTAACAGGGCGAATTTTATTGCCGGCGCCTGTTATTTACATAGCAAGGATTTTACTAAAGCGATCAAATATTTAAAAGATTTTTCTACCAGCGCTACGCAGGTGCAAACAGCGGCTTACAGCATGTTGGGCGATGCGAATGCTGAATTAAAAAAGAATGACGAAGCGTTGGATTATTATAAAAAAGCAGCTACCGTAAATACAAAGGATGAGTTTATGACATCCGAGGCATTATATAAAGCCGCATTATTTGCAGAAGCTACCGGCAATACAAAAGAAGCAATTGAACTATACCAAAGAACAAAAGAAGAGTTTCCTAAAAATGCACATACCTCAGATATAGAAAAAAGCCTGGCAAGGTTGGGAATTTTCAAATAGTAATCAATCAACTGGCAATTGCCGGGAGCAATCATTCTTACAAGTTGTTTTAAAAAAAAATATTAAACTGTAATTATGTCTACCAGTTCATCAAATTTATATAATACAACAGGCATCCAACTACCAAAGGGTGCCTGTGTTGTTATTGTACGTACAGAATGGAATGCCGAATCTATTGATAAGTTAGAAGAGGGATGCAAAAAGGTGCTGGAAGAAAACGGGATACACTATAAAGTGATAACTGTTCCGGGCGCTTTTGAGATTGCTTTTTGTATAAAAACGTATTGGGATGCATTTAAGTATAAAGATGACAGGCCGCATGCGTTTATTGCATTAGCCTGTATTATAAGAGGCGATACGCCTCATTTTGATTATGTGTGCAAAGCGGTTACAGAGGGGGTTGTTCAGCTTAATCTAATGTTACCTGTGCCTACTATATTTGGAGTGTTAACGGTAGACAATCACCAACAAATTGTAGAAAGATCTGGCGGACGTCATGGACATAAAGGTGAGGAATCCGCCATCGCCGCATTAAAAATGATTTCCCTCAGGCATTCATTTAATACAACTAATGTTGCTCCTCATCCGGTTCCTGCTGCTTAGTAAAAATTGAATTTGGATTAAGCTTCCCGGCTATAAATAATACTTCAATCATTAACCGTGATTTAATAACGGCAGCAGATAAGTAAGCATGAAAGTTCAACTGTTTATACCTTGTTTTGTAGACCAGCTTTATCCGCAAACTGCGTTTAATATGGTAAAAGTGTTGGAGAAAGCATGTTGCGAAGTGCATTATAATACCAACCAAACCTGTTGTGGCCAACCTGCCTTTAATGCAGGGTTTTGGGAAGAAGCCAAAGTAGTTTGCAATAAATTTATAGCTGATTTTAATAATGCCGACTATATTGTTGCCCCAAGTGCAAGCTGTGTTGGATTTGTAAGAAATTATTACCCCCAATTATTTGAAAATTTAACCGCCTCCAACCAGGTAAAAGAGTTGGGAAAACGCATGTACGAGTTCACCGAATTTTTAACGGAGGTATTAAAGATAGATAATTATGGCGCTGAATTAAACGCCCGGGCTACCTACCATGATAGTTGTGCTGCCCTGAGAGAATGCAAAATAAAGGAAGCACCCCGTAAATTATTGAGCAATGTAAAAGGCCTCGAAATGGTGGAGATGAACGATGTGGAAACATGCTGTGGCTTTGGAGGAACATTCGCTGTAAAGTTTGATGCCATATCAATTGGAATGGTTGATCAGAAAATAAACAATGCACTGGCTACAAAGGCTGAGTATATTATTTCAACTGATTTAAGTTGCCTGATGCATATTGACGGTTATATCAAGGGCAAAAATCTTTCTTTGAAAACGATGCATATTGCGGATGTATTGGCCAGCGGGTGGGAATGAGGTATATTTTAAGCCTGTCATCATCCAGTTTGAATGCACAGTTATAGGACCAAAAGGTATAAGGGAATGATTAATAACGCTGGTGTTATGTCAACATCGATTTGCCATAGATAAATCTTCTTGGTGAGTCACCCTTTGGGGGTGACGCACCAAGAAGATTCACAACTCATACGTCATTTCTTATGTGACATGCCGCTAGAAAAATATTGCCAATTTTAGCCTTGCAAAAAATGGAGTTCCCGGTGTGAAGTTTAATTCTGAAACAGGTGCAGGTTCATTCATTAGCCTTGACTCAGTTGCAAACTGTGCCTCATTCCATTTAACATTCAGGATGTTTTCAAAAGCCAATCCAATTTCATACTTTGACTGAGTATAATTGATGGACCCATCCAATAAAGTATATCCCTTTGCTATAATTGAATTGTCTTCATTGGCAGGCCGGTCGGTAATAAAC
This sequence comes from Chitinophagales bacterium, assembly GCA_038213285.1. GTDB lineage: Bacteria > Bacteroidota > Bacteroidia > Chitinophagales > Chitinophagaceae > Ferruginibacter. The sequence continues at coordinate 8,581 of JBBQTL010000077.1, read as the reverse complement.
CGGTAGGTAACACCGCCATTAAAACCCCGTTTGGTTTTATAAAATATTCCTCCAATACTGGTGGCAGTAGGAGCTAAAGGGATATAGTCCTGTCCCTTCATTTCTCCACGGGCCCTCGGCTTTGTTAAGTTTATATTTACATTGGCAAACAGGGTTTCACTAAACTGGTAGCGGGCAATTAAATCAACTCCCTGTCTTTTTGTTTTACCACTTGGCTCTACATTGCCATCATCCCCTACATATACAAATTCCTGGTTGAGGTAAAGATTCCAGATGGCTACCGATAAAAAAAAGTTTTTTGTTGGCTTTAAGGCCACTCCGATATCCGTGCCATAAGCGGCTGGTAAAATTTCTTTTCCCTGGTTAGCCACAACTACTCTTGTGTCATTCGAATGAAATCCTTTTCCTGACTTTACAAATAATTGTACAGCGGAATTAATTGTATATTGAATATTAAACTTCGGACTAACAATGGATTTTCCCTGCGAATTCATTTGTTGCATATTTAATTTATCGAAATAGTCAAAATGTAAATAATCAAAGCGAATACCGCCATCCAGCATAAATTTTCCGATGCTGGCCTGCTGTTGTACATAGGCGTAGAGGTTTAATTCTTTTATATCACCCAATTTTATATTATCTAAAAAGCGACGTTTTACAACATGGGTAAGTTTACTGTCTTTTGTATTGTCGTAGCGTAAACCTCCACCGGCAAGTGAATGCAACCGCCAGTTGCCTGCTTCATATTTTTTATCCAGTTTAGACAGGTAACCAATAATGTTCCGGCTTTCTGCCTGGTTAATTCCATCCCCGTTTACCGGATCATTTACAAAAAATGTAAAATTCGAAAATAGGTTGAAAATATACCGGCTGTAAAAAAGTTGGTTCTCCCAGTTGATGCCATTGTTGAAATGATGAGCAATAACCAGGTTAGCATTGTGGCGTTCTGTATTGCCGCCCTCAGATGGATCGATAGAACCAAAACGATCAATTTCGCCACTAATAACAGCTCTTTCAGGTATCTGTCCGGAAGCATCCCATTTACTTTTGAAAGAAGAAAGCGACGCCGTTAATTGTGTATTGTCAGAAATAGCCAGGTTATACTTTCCAAAAATATTGAAGCGGTTAAAGTGTTGTTTGTTGATAGTTGGTCCGTTGGTATAATAATACTCCGATGCAATATAAGCGCTTTGCTTATCCTTATTTTTTTTTAGTAAATCGAGTATTGCCAGCGTTCGGAATGTATTGAAGTTACCACCTTCGGCCTGGATGGTACTTTTATCTATATTATTAAAACTGGAGAAGGCAACATAGCCTGCCGTATTTAAATTGCCGTGTTGGGTGTAATAGGGGCCGGCTCCAAAATCAACCGTGTTGATGGTTTCAGGAATAATAAAATGCGCATCTGCATATCCCTGCCCATGTGCATGACTAACCATATTTACCGGCATTCCATCCACACTTACCTGCACATCCGTTCCATGGTCACTGTCAAATCCACGTAAAAAAATCTGTTCTGCCTTACCGCCTCCTGCATGTTGGGCTATAAATAAACCTGGGACAAGCCGCAATAATTCCTGCGTATTTCGCACCGGCTTTAAGTCGAGTTCTATTTTACCAAGCGTTGTAAACTCTGTTGATTGACTTGTTTTTAAAACAATATCCTTTAGGTCTATTGTAGCAGCCCGTAATTCAATTTTTATATTTTCTCTTTTGCCAACAACCATTGGTTTAGCCTGGTATCCTATCAATGAAATCCAGAGCGATGTAGTATCCGTTGAAGATTGAATGGAAAAATTTCCATATCGGTCTGTGATAGTATTTTTTGCCAATTTATCTGAAACTGTAATGGAAACGCCTTCCAGCGGTTGCCTGCTTTCAATATTAACTACCTTGCCCTTAATAATATGTTGCCCCTGCAAAGTAAAAAAACGAAAGAGCAAAAAGGGAAATAGTAAAACGAATCGTTTATTCCGATATCTCATCTGAAAAAATTTAAGTTGATTAATTTAAACGTTTAGGGTGCATACCATTATAAATACAGCCATACCGGCTCTGCAATATTATTTGAAAAGGATTTCCAAATTGATACAGCATTATAATGTGGAGACTATCCAGCAAAAAATTAATTTTACAGTTAGTGCAAACGAATAATAAATAAATCGACTTATACTTTTGGTGGAGGGTAATCTTTGGTAAGATGGGTGCTCGCCAGGGTGGCCGAAGATATCAGAAAGTGTACATGCATACGGTAGGTGACTGAAGTATTTTTTAATTCATTTTGAAAAATATATTCTTCCTGGGAAATATCTTTTTTAGAATTGGTAGCATCTTTATGAGGTGTGTCCTTTTTTGTATTTTCTTTCAATTCATTGTGTACATGATATTGGCCGTTTTCAAAATGTACGACGGTCATGTGTTGCTTGTAATTAAAAATATGGTGAGCAGCGTCAACAAAAAAAGGAAGAACAGGTTTTACCAGCAGCGTTGTATAAACAATCAGTAACATGTATGATAAAACCGATTTCATTGTTTAGACTAATGGGCTTAATATTTTGGTAATTTTTTGAACAGTTAATATAGAATTACGAAGTAAACGATTAAATGGTTCTACAATGATAATTTAATTTATTTTTAATGTAAAACAAAGTGCTTACTCTTTTCTCCTTGGTTATTACACAAAAAGGCCGGAAAAACTCCGGCAAATAAGATTCAGGTTAAAATCCTTTATTGCTATGATTCAGTTTGTATATTATCAGCTTTTGCTCTTTGTTTATCAACACCAGATGCCAGCAATATACTAATCCAGTATAAAAACAGGAGTGGAATTGCTACCAGGAACTGGCTCGTCCAATCTGGTGAAGGCGTTATGATGGCAGATACAATCAAAATTATTACAAAGGCAAATTTGAAATATTTTTTAAGTAACGTACCAGTTACAATTCCCATTTTTGCGAGTACAAAACAAAGCACCGGTAATTCGAATGCAATGCCACAGCCGAGTATGAGGTTGGTTAAACTATCAATGTAATCATTTACAGAAGGCCGGTATTGAATCATTCCTGTTTTACCCAGTGTAAACCCTGCTAAAAAATTAAAGGTAAAAGGCGCCAGTAAATAATATCCAAACACGGCACCTGTAAAAAAGAAAAAGGAAATCCACCAAATTCCTGTTCTGCCATACCTTCTTTCTTTTACGGACAATGCAGGTTTAACAAATCGCCACAACTCCCAGAATATGTATGGAAATGCAACTACAATACCGCCTATCATAGCGATGTTCAACGCAGAGGAAAAAGTTCCGTTTACCGTTGTAATTTGAAAATCTATTTTTACGGCAGGCATGCACAATGAATTGCCAAGGTGTAGCCATTCGCTTAAACGGCAAAGTGCTCCGTAGGTAATAAATGTTTCACGCGCCGGAGCTAAAATTATATTGTCATATACAAAATCTACATACACAAAGATAAGAACCGCTGCAACCAACCAGGCTATGATGCTTCTCACCAGGTGCCAGCGGAAATCCTCGATATGATCAAAGAAATTCATTTCAAATTTCTTCGGTTCCACTTTTCCGCTAATACGTTTTAAAAAGTATTTCCTTTCTGATGCTATGCTTGCCACAATGTTATATTATTGAGTGCGTATTCAATTAGTAATGGTTGTACTGTTCCGTAAATTGCTTTAAATAAACTTTGATAAAACTACCTTATGCATGATTGGCAGTACCTTGTATATTTTCAGTTGCAGGTTTTGCCTTCATCCCTTCTTCTATATCACTCTTTACAGAATCTTTGGCGTCTTTGAAATCACGTACACCTTTGCCAATACCTTTCATTAACTCTGGTATCTTTTTACCACCAAATAATAAGACAACTGCCAACAGAATAAATATCCATTCCATGCCGCCAGGCATTGCTAAAAATATGGATGCGATAGAATATGAAAACGTCATAATAATTTTTTTGTACAAACCAGGTGGTCAGTTAGAAGACCTGCTTTGCTATAATAAAATATTGATTTGATAACCGATGATTGGGTATGCGAATGGTAAAAGAATGACTGTACCGTAATACAGTCATTCCATACTATACAATTTAATTAAGCTAAGAATGGTGTTACAATCGCAAGAATCTGATCTTTAGTAAGTGCCTCGTCAAATGCTTCTGAAGCTGCACTTGCAGAGATAGTAAAGCCGCCAATATTTACAATATTAACACCAGCCTGCGTTGTAATTTCTTCTCCATTATAACTTGCCTGTACTACTGAACTACCGATGCCACTTTGGTTTAAAGTGATCCATGGTTTTACATTCACACCAGCCGGTACAAGTGAACCGTTTGCCTTGCGCATCTGGCGGATATGTGATGCATGCCTTGCTTCTACCGAATGAATATTAAGTGCGGCAGTCAATACTTCATTGTTACTCATTAAATTTCCAGCCTGTCCTTTATAAGCTCTCACGCCGGTGTCTTCAAATGTTTGCGCTACAGCTAAAAAGAGACCATAATCTGAAAATACAGTCGGGAAATTTCCTTTTGATGTAAAATAAAATGAGGCAGCTGTAAAGGACACCGGTTTTCCGTTTAATTAAGTTATAGCGGATCTCAAAAAAGCAACATGGGCAATCTCATGATCACGGATTGTTTTGATAGCATTGATTGGTGCACCTGCCGGTATCGCCAACGTTCCTGCAATACCTGCGGCATAACCGGCTTTATAAAATTCAGCTTCAATATACTCTAAGGTCAATGCAAAGTTGAGCACATCAGTTATCGCGTCGGTTGTACCGGAAGGACTACCGTACGCTTTGTTTAACATAGAACCGAATGCGAGCGGTAAAGATGCAAGAGCAACCTTACCGGAAAATTTGGCAAACTGTTTCATAGCGCTCCTTCTGCCATCCAGGCGTTCAAATACTTCCGGATCTACGCTTTCAATTTCGTTAATGATATTTTCTATTTTCATAAAATAAATTTAAGAGGTTGGTAAATTACTGATGTTTAATTTAGTTTTTACGTAAGTACCTGCTATAGCAAATACTTCACTTGGTGAGCGGCTTATATCCAGGGCATTTGTATCAAGATCATTGGCGAAAGTTCCGTTCATGATTAAGTCCCTGATGTAGGCAGCATGCCTAGCTTCTACAGAAACGATCTTACCTGCCAGCAACAAATAATCAGGACTGGCAATCAGTTTGCCTGCACCATTATAAGCAGATACCCCCAGGTCTTCAAATGCTTTGGCGGCACCTAATACGCTATCCCTGCTGCCGAAATTGATAGTAGAGAAATCCAAATCCAGTTTTGGGATGGCAGCGGCAGCCAATGCGGCTTTAAAGAATTCGCGATGAGCAATTTCATGATCCCGGATATCACCTAACAGCGCACTTTCAGCGGTAGTAATACCACTATAAGGAGATTCAAAAACTTTGGTGTAAAACGCTGCTTCAATCTGCTCAAGCGCATAAGCATAATTTAAAATACCGGGATCACCTTTACCCAGGTCTACTCCACTGTTCATGCTGGGAGCATCGTCTTTTTTACAGGCAGCAGCAGTAAGTAGCAATGCAGAAGCACCTCCAATATATCCAAGAAAATTTCTCCTTGATAAATTTTTAATGTTACCTTCTGCCACTGCAATTAGTTCTCTTTCGGATGAATTTTTTGTTGGCATAACGAATTGATTTTGTTGTGAAATTTTTTTTTAAAACCTGTTAAGTAAATAACTACTCCTGCACAACTACGACAGAAGGACAACATTGGATTGTAAATAAGTGCCTTAATCTTTATATTTTTTTATAAAGAGTAATTCATCATTCATAAGTTTGCAAACGGGGAATTTTTTTTACATTTTTTAAAAATAAATATCATGCCATATTGGTTAGTTAAATCAGAACCCTTCAAATATAGTTGGGATCAGTTTGTTAAAGACAAGGAAACATTTTGGGATGGCGTTCGCAATTATTCAGCAAGAATTCACCTGCGTGCAATGAAGAAGGGTGACAAGGTTTTGTTTTATCATAGCAATGAAGGAGTAGAAATTGTTGGAATAGCAGCGGTTACTAAAGAAGCCTATCAAGACCCAACAACGGAGGATGATGCATGGGTAGTGGTTAATTTAAAAGCCGTTCGGAAATTAAAGAAGGCTGTTACACTGGCGCAGGTAAAAGCGGATAAGCGTTTAAGTGAGATGGCATTGGTAAGATTAGGTAGGTTATCGGTGCAACCGGTTACCTATGAAGAATGGAAGGTGGTGATGGAGATGGCAGGGGAGAAACGGTGATGAAGTAGATAGGGTAATCAACCATACGTTTTACCAGCCTGTCGTTGGATATCAACCCACAGATATTGACCCGCCTTTTGTAACCCGTGTAAGTCATGCATTTAAATCAGGGGGCACAATGGTTAGCGGATTTGTTAATTGCGTTGATCTTCATCTGGCCGTTATTGCTAATCTCTGCCGGCGGATTGGTTGCGTATAAACAAATGAAGTTTTTAAAAACCAATTCACAGAAGTCGTAAGTTTGACCTATGGAAAAGAAACATATTGTAGTATTAACCGGTGCTGGCATCAGCGCCGAAAGCGGTTTAAAAACCTTTCGTGACAGCGATGGACTATGGAATGGGTATGATGTGTATGAAGTAGCATCGCCAGAGGGCTGGCAAAAAAATCCCAAACTGGTGCTTGATTTTTACAACGATAGAAGGAAGGATGTGGCCGCTGCAAAACCCAATGCTGCCCATCTTGGCCTTGCTGCGCTGGAAAAGGATTTTGATGTAACCATCATTACCCAAAATATTGATGACCTTCATGAGAGGGCAGGATCAACAAAAATTATACACCTGCATGGACAGATATTTTTAATGCGAAGCGTACAAAGCGAAAAAAAACTGTACCCGATAATGGGCGATATTAATATGGGCGATTTAGCCGAAGACGGAGGGCAGCTTCGGCCGCACATAGTATGGTTTGGCGAAGCAGTTCCTATGATGGATATTGCAGTCAATATTATGTACGATTGTGATTACTTTGTGGTGGTAGGAACTTCCTTACAGGTATACCCGGCCGCTTCATTGTTGCAATATGCTCCACCGTATCTTCCAAAATTTATCATAGACAAAAAAATTCCTGAAATATACAAATCTCCAAATATTACCTTTATTGAGAAGGCGGCTACCGAAGGTGTGGCAGTGTTAACGGAATTATTAAAAGCCTGAATCAAATGTTTTTCAATAAACGACCGGGAATTCAGGACAGGCAGCGATGAAAAATAAAAATCATTAATGTCTTCTAAAATAATCGCATCACATTTGGCATTTAAAGCAGCATAATATTCAATGCCATCTTCAAAATCGTTTACCATTTTATTTTGTTAAGACTGAAGCACTTCATTTTTACCGATACTTGTGATGGATAACTTATTTACTACCATTTCAATTTTTCGCTTTGCCAGTTGGGTACCGGATTTTTTTCTGCAAAGTAAAAATCAAAGGCCAAACAAACTGGGGTTGTTCTTTGTTGAGCACGGATACTAAAATGTTTGCATCTAAAAATATTCTCATTTTTTAGTTTTAAAGTATTCGTTTTTCAGCGCTTTATTTTTGCTGGGCTTCGTTTGATAAACGGCTGCACCTTCACCAACCATGCTTACCCAATCCGCAATAGGAAAATCTTCTAAAGACTGGTAGCTTTTGCTGGTAACTTTGTTTTTAAAAATTCGAAAAGGCGTGAATGGCTGATATTATTATCAACAGCGTATTGCCTGGCTTTAGTTACACCCGTTTCATCAAAGCTTAATGTGATTTTAGCAACCATTAAATATTTTATACCGATCGTTCGGTAAAGCAGATGCCTGCCTTTTCCAATTCGGTTAAAACAGGATCATAAATAGCTTTGATTGTTGGAATGTGAATTCCTGTAAGCCGGATGGTATCGTTTAAAATTAATTTAGCAGCGATGCCTAATGGCAATCCAACCGTTTTTGCCATAGCGGTTCGCAGGTGGTCCTTACCTTTTACTATTAAACTGCTTTCTATTTTGGAAGTTATTCCGCAATGTACATATTCAATTTCGTGCAGCATTACAATCATGTCTTTATCTGTCGGTTTCATGGATAGCCTGGTTTCCAACAAATATTGCAGAACATCGGCTGATGTTTTGGCAGTTGATGGCACCAGGTCTTCCTTAAATAAACCAAGAAAGTTCAGCAGGTTCATATTGCTGTCATTTATAAACGGAACAATCGGAGCTGACCATTTTGCAAAGGTTAGTTCCTGTGTGTTTACAGGCGTTGTATCATTTGCAAGATCAGCCTGAACGATCGCATTCCATCCAGGGCAAAATGACGGGTACCGTAGAGTGGTTCGTATAAATGTGGCAATATTTCCGAGATGATAAACCGGGAGGTAGCTCAATGAATCCCTGTTGGGATAGATGGCAAGGTTACCAATTCCAGCAACATTCACTTCGGCGCAATCAGTAAATAATTCCTTATAATTTTTGTGTTGCACCTGGTCGTTCAGTTTATATTCGGCACCTGCTTTACCCGCCATTACCACATTGCGGGGGTTCCAGCTTA
>JBBQTL010000076.1:0-21339 GCA_038213285.1 Chitinophagales bacterium | reverse complement strand
GGTATATGTTTTTTATTTCCGTACCATTATTTTATCATATTTGTCGGCATGGAAAATTGCCAATGCTGAAATACGAAAAAAAGGTTTTGGGCTGGTGCATTGGAAGAATGAAATGCTGCAGGCACATGTGATACAGTTTTTATTTGTAGTGTTGATTTATGTCGCTTTCGGGTTCACCGTAATGATGTATTTTTTATGCGCAGCCGCTATTGGAATTATCTTACTGGAAACAGTTAATTATATTGAACATTACGGCCTTCAGCGAAAGGCTACCGGCCCTGGAAAATACGAGCGGGCCATGCCGCACCATAGCTGGAACAGCAATCATATCCTCGGCCGGTTAATGTTGTTTGAACTGAGCCGGCACAGCGATCATCATTATCTCGCCAGCAGGAAATACCAGGTATTGCAAAACCATCCCAATGCACCGCAGTTGCCTACCGGTTATCCCGGCAGTGTGATGCTTGCAATGCTGCCACCCCTATGGTTTTACGTGATGAACCGGAGAATCAGGCAACTGGAAAAAACGCAGGAAGGCAAACAAATAGCAACAGTGCAGTAAAATATTTTACACCTTGCAACCGGTATTTAGTTTTGAGGACTATTTTAGATTGAAGCGGCGCCAAAATAAGCATGCAATACCTCGGGTAATTGGATGCCTGTTTCTGTTTGATTATTTTCCAACAGCGATGCAACAATTCTTGGCAATGCCAGCGATGATCCGTTTAAGGAATGCAACAACTGTGTTTTACCTCCGGTATCTTTAAACCGTATCTTCATCCGGTTGGTTTGAAAATTTTCGAAGTTACTTACAGAGCTTACTTCCAGCCATTTTTGCTGTGCGGCACTAAACACTTCAAAATCGTAGGTAAGTGCGCTGGTGAATCCCATATCGCCTCCGCATAAACGCAGTATGCGGTAGGGTAGTTCCAATGACTGTAATAACTTTTCGATATGGTCCACCATTGCTTCCAATACGATATAGCTTTCGCCGGGATGCACCAATTGTATGATTTCCACTTTATCAAACTGGTGTACCCTGTTCAACCCCCGAACATCGCTTCCAAAGCTGCCCGCTTCTCTTCTAAAACATGGTGTGTAAGCTGTCATCATCACCGGCAGGTCGCTTTCCTTTACAATTTCATCCCGGTAAATATTGGTAACAGGCACTTCTGCGGTAGGTATCAAAAATAAACCGTCTTCAGTTATATGATACATTTGCCCTTCTTTGTCTGGCAACTGGCCGGTACCGTAAGCAGATGCTTCATTTACCATCAGCGGTGGCAGGTACTCGGTGTAGCCGGCTGCTGTATTATAATCTAAAAAATATTGTATCAGCGCTCTTTGCAATTTGGCACCCTTGCCTTTGTATAATGGAAAGCCACTTCCCGTTAATTTAGCACCGGTTTCAAAATCTACCAGCCCGTATTGCTTTATCAGCTCCCAATGAGGAACTGCATTTTCCGGCAAATCCGGCTTTGTTCCTCCTTCCCTTACCACTTCGTTTTCCTCCGGCGTTTTTCCTTTTTTTACCGAAATATGTGGCAGGTTGGGCAATTTTATTATCTCATCGTGCAATTGTTTTTCGGTGCTATTTAATTGCTCGTTCAGTTGCTGAATATTAGTTTTGCTAAGTGCAACCTGCTGTTTTTTTTGTTCGGCAAGTTCCCTTTCTCCCTTACCCATCAGTAAACCAATTTCTTTACTTGCGGCATTCATTTCCGCCTGCAGGGTTTCTGTTTCCACCTTTAATTTCCTCAACTGCTCATCCAGTTCCACTACTTTATCCACTATTGAAATATCGTTGAAATATCTTACCCCTAACTTCTCTTTTACCAATTCAATGTGCTGCCGGATAAAACTGATCTGTAACATTTTTTTAAAATTTTGCCAAAGGTAAAGTATGGAGCCTGTTTTTGAAGCCTGATTTTTTAATGGTTGCTACTTTTAAATTTATATTTGCAAAATGCAACAGGCAAAAGACGATTTACAGGTTAGGTGGCTCAAGCTGCGGATTAAATTAAAGGAAAAATATGGTATTAAACCAGATATGGATGGCGTACTTTTTTTAATAGGCGTTCAGGAACTGGGTAGTGGAAAACAGGTATACACCAAAGAACAAAAACAAGACCTCATGCACATTGCGGTATGTACAGTATTGATGCAGAGTGGTTATTATATGCTGGAAGGCTATGATGAAGAAGGCTGGCCACATTTCAAACAATTAAAAGCACTTCCCGAATTTAACCTGTATGAGCAGGAAAATTTTTTAAAAGACCATGTTTTGCTTTACTTTGATCAGTTTTTTAAAAATGACAACTAAACCCTATGCGTATTTACAGCAGACTAATTCTTATTATACTTATTTTATCAGGTGCAGTTATTTCCCATGCACAGGTAAAGAAAAATGTGGTTAAAAAAAAGCCGGTGGTAACCGTAAAAGGAAAACCTAAGCCTAAAGCCAAACCTGCCACCACTACTAAACCTGCCATCCTTCCTGTAATTAAAGCATCTGGTACAAGGGTGAAAATAACGACTGACCTCGGTGAAATAGTAGTTCGGTTATCGGACAAAACACCTCTTCACCGGGACAATTTCATTCAACTGGTAAACAGTCATTTTTATGATAGTTTATTATTTCACCGGGTTATTGGTGGTTTTATGATTCAGGGCGGCGACCCGGAAAGTAAAAATGCCTTGCCGGAAATTATGCTGGGCAAAGGTGATGCAGGATATACGATACCTGCGGAATTTGATTCCACTTTATATCACAAAAAAGGAGCATTGGCGGCTGCAAGAAATAATAACCCCGAGAAGGCCAGCAGCGGATGCCAGTTTTATATTGTGCAGGGTAAAACCTATGCTGAGGAAGAACTGAACATGATTCAAATGCAGCGGGGTACCTATTTTTCACCCGCCAAACGGATGACTTATAAAATGGTTGGCGGTACACCCAACCTCGATATGAATTACACGGTTTTTGGTGAAGTGGAATCCGGCATTGAAGTAGTTGACCAGATTGCCAGGGCTGAGAAAAATAATTTTGACCGGCCGTTGAAAGACATTCATATGAAAATGGAAATAATTAAATAATGCGTAATTAAAAAGGTACCGTATCCATAAACAGATAATTCATTCATCCGAGGAACAAAAAAAACAGTTAATTTGCAGCAACTTAATTTCAAATAACAAGGGTCCAATCCCTCCAACTTAAATATTATGAACGTTCCGGCAAATTTACACTACACAAAAGACCACGAATGGGTATCATTGGAAGGTAATACAGCCACTATTGGCATTACAGATTTTGCCCAGGGCGAATTAGGGGATATCGTATACGTGGATATCGCTACCAAAGGAAAAGCCCTTGCTGCTGAAGAAGTCTTTGGTACTGTAGAAGCTGTTAAAACAGTGAGTGATCTTTTTTTACCCATATCCGGAACCATCACCGAAATAAATCCGGCACTGGAAGCGCAGCCAGAACTGGTAAATTCAGATCCTTACGGAGCAGGTTGGATGATAAAAATGACTATAGACAGGGAAGTGGATATTGAAAAACTAATGACTGCAGAAGCATATACTTCCTTGGTTGGATAGGCGGCTTTTAACTAATATTTACTTCTTACAAGAAGTGTTTCTTTCGATTTAAAACGGCAGAAATTTTAAACTTCAAGCTAAATGAAGCGAATTAAGATGATTAAATTTATACCAGGCATTGCCTGGTTTTTTGTTGTATTGGTATTACTGTGCATGCCTGCTCAAGATATTCCCACTTCCAACTGGTTCGATGGAATATATATTGATAAATGGGTACATGCCGGAATTTTTGGTTTGCTGGCATTGCTGTTCATGTTACCGGTAGCCTTTTCACCCATGGAACCAAAAGAGAAATTACAATTCTTCATCCGTGTGGCAATCGCCACTTCGCTATGGGGTATATCAACAGAGTTTATTCAAAAATTCTGGATACCAGGCCGTAGCTTCGACCTTTTGGACTGGGCCGCCGATAGCCTGGGAGGAATAATCGCTTTTATGTTATGTAGAAAAAAATATATCCTTCCCAAAGAAGTTTAAAATTATTACAGAATCAAAGCTAAACTTGTTGCATGTATAGCTTTTTAGTACATTTGCCTATATGTTGAACGTAGAAAATATGGAGTACAATACCACTCGCAATCATTTAACGATGAGAGAGTATGGACGCCATATACAAAAAATGGTAGAATACCTGCTAAGTATTGAAGATAAAGAAAAGCGCCAGCGCAATGCAATGGCATTAATAGAACTGATGGGTTTTTTAAACCCCCATTTGAAAAATGTAGAGGATTTTCGCCATAAATTATGGGATCATCTTTTCCTGATAAGCGATTTTAAACTGGACGTGGAAAGCCCTTATCCTATTCCAACCAGGGAAACCTTGAAGGCCAAGCCAGAGCCATTGGGTTACCCAAAAAAATACCCCAAATTCAATCATTTAGGTAAGAACATTGAAGTAGTGATTAACAAGGCCCTGAAGGAAGAAAATCCGGAGAAACGCCAGGGCTTTGCCAATGCCATCGCTTATTATATGAAGCTTACTTACAGCAACTGGCATAAGGAATTGGTGCATGATGACAATATTCAAAGTGAATTGCAAACCATTACTGAAGGGCAGTTAGAATTTAATAACCGCCCGTTTGTAAAACACAGAACAGATAACCGGCCAGACAGGGATGATTACAGAAGTGGCGGTACCGGTGGTTACAGAAAGAACTTTGGAGCAAGGAATAGTAATACCGGCGGAAGAGATAACCGCAGCAGTGGTGGCGGACAGCGTGATAACCGTGGTGGTATCAGTGGAGGTAGGGATAACCGGCCAGGCGGTGGTAGCGGGGACAACCGGAATAATAATAACCGGAATTTTAAAAAGAGATATTGATCTGATCAATGAAATTGAACCTGCTTGTTACAGTTTGATCAATTGAAATTGAATACTGAATAAAGGCATAAGCCCCGACTGTTAACAAACGTTGGGGCTTTATTTTTATAACCAATTTTTAAATCTACAACTCAGTATGAGTTCATTTGAAGTTACCGGAGGCAAATCATTATCCGGCGAAATTATCCCCCAGGGAGCCAAGAACGAAACACTGCAAATTATTTCTGCCGTATTGCTTACTTCAGAGAAAGTTTATATTGATAATATTCCTGACATTATTGATGTAAACCTACTGATAGAATTATTGGCGGAAATGAAAGTCAAAATTGACCGTACCGGCAGAAACAGTTGCACCTTCCAGGCGGATGATGTAGATGTTGACTATTTGAGTAGTGAAGCGTATCATAAAAAAAGTGGCAAACTACGTGGCTCAGTAATGCTTGCGGGGCCAATGTTATCGCGGTTTAAAAAAGCATATATACCCAAGCCGGGTGGAGATAAAATCGGTCGGAGAAGACTGGATACTCATATTATGGGATTTGAAAAATTAGGGGCTTCGTTTCAATACAACCCGGATGGCTTTTTTTACCTGGCAGCCTCAGAACTAAAGGGAACCAACATTTTATTAGATGAACCAAGTGTAACCGGAACGGCTAATATTTTAATGGCATCTGTAATGGCAACCGGTATTACTACTATTTATAATGCAGCCTGCGAACCCTACCTGCAGCAATTGTGTAAAATGCTTAACCGGATGGGAGCCAACATCAGCGGTATTGGAAGCAATATGCTTACCATTACCGGGGTTGGTTATCTTGGCGGAACCAATCACCAAATATTGCCTGACATGATTGAAGTGGGCAGTTTTATTGGCCTGGCTGCCATGACACAGAGTGATATTATCATTAAAAATGTTGGTCTTGAACATTTGGGTGTTATTCCCGAAAGATTTCAGCAGCTCGGTATTAAAATGAATTTCCCGGGAGATGACATTCACATTCCTTCACAGGAGTTGTACGAAATTCAAAAATATATGGATGGCGGTGTTCTCACCATTTACGATCATCCCTGGCCGGGTTTTACCCCTGATTTGCTGAGCATCGTGTTGGTAACTGCCATACAGGCTAAAGGAAGTGTACTGATACACCAGAAAATGTTTGAAAGCCGTTTGTTTTTTGTTGACAAGCTGATTGATATGGGGGCCCAGATTATTTTATGTGATCCACATCGTGCGGTGGTAATAGGTTTGGAAAGGGAACAAAAATTAAGAGGCATTACCATGAGCAGTCCGGATATACGTGCCGGGGTGGCATTGCTGATAGCTGCTTTAAGCGCAGAAGGAAAAAGCACCATTCAAAATATTGAACAGATTGACAGGGGGTATCAGGATATAGACACCAGGCTACAGGCCTTAGGCGCAGAAATCAGAAGGGTGTAAGGTGAAAGGTTGAAGGTGGATGGTGGAAGGTGAAAGGTTTAAGGTTGATGGTTCATAGTCTAAAGTTGAAGGTTGGGTTTCATTCGAGGCATTTTATAATTATGATGTTTTAATCTATTCATTTCATGGTTGAAACCCGAAAGATAGCCGGAATAATTAATAACCTTTTCAATAGTCAACCATACACACTGCACCCAATGTCATGAACTATCAATTTTCCACCTTCCTCCCTCCACTTTCCACCATCAACCATCAACCTTAAACCTTCCACCATCAATTGGCTATCTTTTCTTTTCTTTGCACATGCCTATCCAAAATAAGATTATCATCATTACCGCCCCATCCGGTTCCGGGAAAACATCTATTACCCGCCACCTGATGAAAACATTTCCCCAACTCGCTTTTTCCCTATCTGCTGCAACAAGGCAGGCCAGGGGAATAGAGCAAAACGGTATTGACTATTATTTTATGAGTGAACATGATTTTAAGCAGAAAATACAGCACAACGAGTTTGTTGAATGGGAGATGGTGTATGAGGGTAAATATTATGGTACATTGAAGAGTGAACTACAGCGTATTTGGGATGAGCAGCGTATTCCAGTGCTGGATATAGATGTAAAAGGAGCCATCCATGTAAAACAGCAATATCCTGATTCCTGCATTACCCTTTTTATAGAACCTCCATCGGTAAGCGAGTTAAAAAAACGCCTGGAAAGCCGCGGCACGGAAACGCCTGAATCGCTTGCTGCACGGATCAGTAAAGCATCGTATGAAATTTCATTTAAGGAACATTTTGACGAACTGATTGTAAACGACGATCTGGAAAAAGCCTGCAAAGAGGCTACTGCAATTGTAGAAGAATTTATCCGGCAGTAATTAGTTTAAATGAAAAAATCAATGATCTTCTTTACATTTACTTTATGGATTGGATAGCACTTTTCGCAATATTGATTTCTTTACTCCTGATTGGTTTTTTTTCAGGGGTGGAAATGGCTTTTGTTTCTGCCAATAAATTATCTATTGAGCTTAGAAAAAAGCAGGGGACATATAGCGGGAAAATATGGGGTGAATATGCTGACAAGCCAGCTCGTTTTATTGGCACTACACTCATAGGCTTCAATGTGATAATGGTGATCTATGGTTTATTCTGGAGCAATTTTATGTCGGGGGTATGGCATAACCAAATTGGAGAGTATAGCTGGAATATTACCAATCCCTATCTGCACCTGGTAATTGAAACAATTGTGTCCACCTTTTGCCTGCTCTTTTTCGAGTTTGTTTTTAAAGCTTACTTCAGGGCAAAAAACGAGACGATGCTGAGCAGCGGATTTATTACCTACATCACCCACTTCTTTTTCACGGCTTTTTCAGGCGTAGCTACTTTTTTTGTAGACATAGCAGAATGGATATTGAAATATATTTTTAATGTAAAGCTGAACGAAAAAAAGGATGTATTCACAAAAATTGACCTGGAGCATTTTATTCAGCAAAGCAAGAATCACGACGAAGAAGATACTACCGAAATAAATAAGGAGTTGTTTGAAAACGCCCTTTCCTTAAGTGAAAAAAGGATCAGGGAATGCCTGATACCCAGGAAGGAAATTGATGGCGTGGATATCAGTACCAATATCGAAACAGTAAAAGACAGGTTTATACAAACCAAGTTAAGTAAGCTGGTAGTGTATGAAAAAAATATTGACAATATAGTAGGGTATGTTCACCAGTTAGACCTGTTTAAAAACCCTGCGGATATTCAAACTATCTTACTACCCATACCTACTATTCCGGAAAGCATGAGTGCCACGGATTTAATGACTAAGTTTAGCAAGGAAAGAAAAAGTATTGCATGGGTAGTGGATGAATTTGGAGGTACTGCCGGAATTGTTACAATGGAGGATCTGCTGGAGGAAATATTTGGTGATATAAGAGACGAGTACGATACAGAAGAATTTGTTGAAAAGCAACTGGCGACCAACGAATTTATTTTCAGTGGCAGGTTGGAGCTGGATTATATTGCAGAAAAATACAACCTGGCATTTCCTGACAGTGGAGAAACAGAAACACTCAGCGGTTTTATTATCCAAAACCGAGATGAAATACCCAAGCAAAAGGAAACCTTTACCGTAGGCAATTACCAGTTTGATATTTTAAATGTAACGGATACCCGGATTGAAACTGTAAAAATGAAAGTGCTGAAATAAAGTTCTATTCTGCTGATAGTACCCCGGGGATTTTGCATCAGCGGTTGCAAGCCTGGTAGTCTACCGGTTGTAAAAAAAACACTTCTTTGTACCTGCCTTTCCAAAAAATAGTTCAAATGAATGATTATAGCGATTAACTCCATCACGTTTTTAAAGCAGGCCGGGCATGATTATTTTTATGATTACTTATTAAAGACTGCGATATCTCAAACGGATCACCAGTTCGTTTTTATTGGCAATGGCCCGGTTGTAGACAATAGGCTTCCTGTAAAAAATATAGTTTATGTGAATGCCGCTCCAAAAGCAAACAACCGGTTGGCTTGGAAATTCTGGCTTGATTTTACATTGCCTGCTATAGCCAGGAAACATAAGGCCGATGTGCTTTTACATACAAATGGGGTGTGCTCTTTACGCACTACAATAATACAGTATATTTTTATCCATGATCTTTCGGTTATAAATTTTCCTGTTTTTTTTTCAAAAAGTGAGCATTCCTTTTTTAAGAAAAATATGCCGGCATTTCTTGAAAAGGCAAATACCATTTTTACCGGATCTGATTTTCATGCAAAAGAAATTATACAGAAGTTCTCATTTGAAGCCGATAAAATCCAATCGCTTCAATTGCCCATTTCGGGATTGTTTCAGCGGATTGATTGGGAAGAAAAGGAGTCAATCAAAGAACAATATGCGGATGGAAAGGAATATTTTTTGTTCAGTGGTGCAATTCATTCCAGGTATAACCTGGTTAATTTATTAAAAGCATTTTCTTTTTTTAAAAAAAGACAAAAAAGTAATATGCAGTTAATAATTGCATCTCCAATGGTACCAGCTAATGATCCTTTTATAGAGAATTTGAAAACGTATAAGTACCGAAAAGAAGTAAGCGTATTAATGGATTTACCAGATCAAGGCATGGCGAAAATTACTGCTGCAGCTTATGCGTTCGTTTATCCCTGCCTGTACGACGGCCCGGCTGTGTTTCCTTTACAGGCCATGCAATGCGGGGTGCCGGTGATAGCAGGTATTTCCGGAGCCTTCAGTGAAATAGCCGGTGATGCTGCCTTGTATGTGGACCCTGAAAATTTTGAAGATATTGCGCAAAAAATGATGCTGGTATTTAAAGATGAAAACCATCGTAGCGAACTCATAAAAGAAGGAAAGTTAATTATGCAAAAGCTTAATGAAAAAATGGCAGAAGGGCAGTTGTGGAACACTATTTTGCGAGGCGAATGACCACCCGTTTTGGCTGCATTTTTTCAGTATGGCTACTTTATGCTTTTTAAATTTTATTTACCTCACTCAGTTACCTCCATCCTGATTCTATCATAAACATATTACCTTTGCGATCTTAAATAAGGAAATCAGTTAATCACCATATGAACCAATCAACTATAAAAATTGACGTATTATTAGACCCTAACAAAGTACCAGAGCAAATAAACTGGATGGCTACAGATAGTACCGCCGATATGGTGCAGCAGGCCAAAGCAATGTGCATTGCTTTTTGGGATGGCGCCGATAAAACTGCCATGCGCATTGATCTTTGGACAAAAGATATGATGATGGATGAAATGGCTGATTTTTATTACCAGATGCTGATGACCATGGCAGACACATTTAGAAGAGCTACCCAACAACAGGAGTTGAGCGACGATATGAAAAAATTTGCCCAGGAATTTTTTGACAAATTCAGGGCCATGCAGTTAAAAGAGCAGCAATAGTTAGCTGTTCGGGTTGTTAGAGGTAGGTTTGGTATAAAGGGTAATAAGATAAAATAGGTATATAGATAATACTAGAATAGTAATTCTTTTACAATATAAAAATTACAGGTATGGGTTTAGAACAACAAATAATGGCTGAAATGAAAGATGCCATGAAATCGAAGAATGAAAGTATGTTGCGTAGCCTGCGTGCAATCAAAGCAGAGATCATTAAAGCAAAAACTGAACCCGGTGCCGGGGGCGAAATAGACGAAGCTACCGAGCAAAAATTTCTGCAAAAGATGATGAAGCAAAGAAGGGATTCGCTTGAAATATTTGAGAAGCAAGGCAGGGCAGACCTGGCAGTTAAAGAAAAGGAAGAGATGGCGGTAATAGAAAAATTTCTTCCCAAACAAATGGACGAGGCTGAAATAAAAGAAACGGTTGAAAAAATTATAGCCGAAACCGGTGCCGCATCTCCGTCGGATATGGGTAAAGTAATGGGGGTTGCCAGCAAAAAATTAGCGGGGTTGGCAGATGGAAAAACAATCAGTAATATCGTTAAAGAGCTATTAAGCAAATAAGCAATTTAGTTGGATAAAATGGGATTCGATTATTAAATGCTATGTGCATGTTTACCTGGTAAATAGTTTATATACAGCCTATGATTGATATTATTTTTGCCATAATAATTATCCTTGCCATCATAAAGGGCTATCAGAAAGGATTAATAATTGCGCTTTTTTCGATTATAGCATTTATACTCGGGCTTGCTGCAGCTTTAAAATTATCCTCGGTTGTAGCTGTATATTTACAGCATAGTGTTTCTGTATCTGTCAAATGGCTTCCCGTTATTTCCTTTGCGCTGGTTTTTTTACTGGTTGTATTTTTAGTACATATTGGCGGAAAACTAATAGAAAAAACATTTGAGTTGGTTTTGCTTGGATGGGCAAACCGGTTAGGAGGGATACTGCTCTATGTTATATTGTACACGATTATTTTTAGTGTGTTTTTGTTTTATGCAGAAAAAATAAAGTTATTTGATAAATCCACTATTGAAACATCACAAATTTATCCCTTCGTTCAGCCCTTTGGGCCAAAATCTATTGATGGGTTAGGTAAAATGATTCCGTTGTTTAAAGATAGCTTTACCAAACTGGAAGACTTTTTCGGTGGTGTGTCCGACAAAATTCAACAGTAAATTTGAGGCATTATTTTATTTAATGTAATTTTAGCCCGATTACTTACTTTAGCAAATAGTTATTGACCCGAATTTATTATTAGTTCCAGCAGAATGAGTTACGAAATCAAACAAGACGGAAAGTTTAAATACATAGAAGAAGGACAGGGTGAACCGCTTATGTTGCTCCATGGTTTATTTGGTTCACTAAGTAATTTTATGCCATTGATTGAGCATTTCAAACAAACCCATAAAGTCATAGTGCCCATCCTTCCTTTGTTGGAGCTCGACCTCTTACATACTTCTGTTGGCGGGCTTCAAAAATTTGTACACCGTTTTGTCGAACACCGCGGTTACAATAACATTCATTTGCTGGGAAATTCCCTTGGTGGTCACGTGGCCTTGGTTCATATCCTAAAAAATCCTGAGCGCATCCGCACACTTATTTTAACCGGTAGTTCCGGCTTATTTGAAAATGGCATGGGTGATACCTATCCCAAGCGGGGCGATAAGGATTATATCCGTAAAAAAACTGAGTTAACGTTTTACGATCCAACAATGGCGAGCGAGGACATGGTTAACGATGTATTCGAAATTACCAACAACCGGCTGAAAGTAATTAAAATAATAGCACTGGCAAAAAGTGCAATCCGTAATAACCTGGGAGAAGAGCTCAACGAAGTAAAACAGCCGACTTGCCTGATTTGGGGAAATAATGACACCATTACTCCTCCATTTGTGGGAAAGGAATTTAACCGGCTTATTCCAAATAGTGAAATACACTTTATAGATAAATGTGGCCATGCACCAATGATGGAAGTACCTGAAGAGTTTAACAGGTTATTATCAGCTTTTTTAACAAAACAGAAAACACCAGCTGCAACAGTTTGATAATATTATTTGTCATTATACGTTAAACCCTCAGGCCGGTTTATATTTTGGGCAATTCTTTCACATCAAACTTTTGACATGCTTACAGCGGAACTGATCAATAATAATATACCACGGCTTCAATTGCAGGATAGCGTTAGTAAAGCATTGCAATTGATAAACGATTTTCGTGTTACACATCTTCCGGTAGTGGCAGAAGAAAAATATCTTGGAATGATAAGTGAAGACGATCTGTTGGATGTGGAAGAAGAAAAAGGAACGATCGAATTTTTGCAGGAAAATTTTGTCCCGGCTTTTGTAAAAGAAAATGAACATTTTCTGAATGCTGTTAAATGCAGTAACCAGTTTGAAACCACCATTGTTCCCGTAACCAACGAAGAAAGAGAATTGGTAGGCGTTATCACTGTTACTGACCTATTGAAGGCATTGGGAGATTTTTCCGGAGCCAATGAAATAGGAGGCATCATCGTAATGGAGATGGAAAGATCACAATTTGCCATTTCCGAAATAAGCCGCATTGTTGAAAGCAATGATTCTACTGTTCTTCATCTTAACACAACTATTCAGCCTGATACTGGTTTGTTGACCGTTTCGCTTCATCTGAATAAAAAAGAAATAGCGGCTATCGTTTCTGCTTTTGAAAGGTACGATTATGATATTATTTACTATTTCGGAGATGAAAAATTCGAGAATGAAATACATAGTAATTATCGTCATTTAATGAGCTACCTGGATATTTAACCACTGAAGTTTTTTCCACCTTCGTTTAACCTTTATTATTACCAGCCTTTACGCCTTACAGATAAATTTGCGTTACTTCGCTGATTTGGTTTGTTGGCTTATTTATATAAAGCGAACATTTTTATTTGTAAAAAGTTTGATAAACCGATATCAATAAGTTTTATTAGTCGGCATGTTTTGTGTTTATAAGAAAAAGTTACTTCAATTGGCAGTATTACTTCGGTTGCTTAAAATATTTTAAATCCTCGTGCGCAGGTTAAGTGTTGTATTATTAATGAGTTTTTTTAGATATATATATAATAGTTGTTTACTCCTGGTGATTGCAGCGGGTACTGCTGCCCAAAATGTGGAAGTATCCATGCAACCTGCCTCCAAATTACCGTTGGTTTCTATTGATTCATCAGCCAAATTACTTGTTCGTAACATCATCATAGCCGGCAACAAAAAAACGAAGGCTTATATGATCCTTCGGGAAATTCAGTTTAAGCAGGGTGATTCAATTGTTATTGGTACGCTGAATGAAACTTTTCAATTAGCACGGCAGCAGGTTTACAATACTTCGCTTTTCCATGAGGTAAAGGTAGACCTCGTAATGGTTTCCGCATTTGAGATGGACGTAATGGTAAATGTAAAGGAAAGATGGTATCTTTTTCCTTCACCACAATTTCAGGTGGTAGACCGTAGTTTAAATGAGTGGCTGATTAAATTTAAGGGCGACCTGTCCAGGGTAAACTACGGCGTAAAATTTGAACATTATAATTTTAGCGGACGAAGGGATCCCCTTCGCATATTCGTTATTAATGGCTATTCTAAAAATATCGCTTTCTCCTACTCGCAGCCGTATAGTAACAGGGCATTAACGCAGGGATTTGGCATCGGTGGCGGCTTTACTCAAAACCGGGAGCTGGCTTTTAAAACGTCGACAGATAATAAAATACTTTTCTATAAATCGGAAAATTTTGTAAAAAAAGATATTTACATGAATATGAGTTTGCGTATTCAAAAAGGCATACTATTCAGGCATATTTTCAATATAGCTTATTCCAGGCTTAGTGTAAGCGATTCTGTTGTGTCATACTTTAACCCGAATTATTTTAATGCCAGTGTTACCCGTAGAGGATTGTTGGATTTAACCTATACCTATCAATATGCCAACGCCAACAATGTGGCTTACCCGTTAAAGGGCCTGATTGGTAACCTGTCGATAACCAAGCGTGGACTGGGTTTTACGGGTGGTACCAATCTATTTTCTTTAGAAGGTACCTTCAACAAATACTGGGCACATCCACGAAACTGGTATACAAGTTTTCAACTACTGGGAAAGGTTAAACTACCGTTTGATCAGCCTTATATTAATCAAAAAGCAATTGGATATGGCGGGGCCAATATTCGGGGCCTGGAATTTTACGTAGTAGATGGAATCGCTTACGGCATTATGAAATCTACTTTGAAAAAGAAGCTGTTTTCATTTTCAATCCCTATGCCTTTTAAATCCAGGATATTACCAGCGCTGCCATTTACCATATTCGCCAAAACATACGTGGATGCAGGCATTGCCTATAATAAAAGAAAATATGACGCATACCTGAATAACCGCTTTTTATATTCCGGTGGATTTGGAATTGATATACTTGCTCTATATGACATCAGTTTAAAGATTGAATATACGTTTAATCAATTGGGGCAGCGCACCTTCTTTTTTGAAACAAGATAACATTACAGCATATCTTTTTTTATTGGTTGCCCCATTCTATCTTCACCCTAACCTATACTTTATATTTTTACCCCGAAAAAAGAAATTGTACATTGCATTGCAGGGGAAGCGATTTATTTTAGCAAAGAAATAATACCGACCGCCGCCAAATATTTATAGATTTAAAACTAATTATGAAAATAGCCATCTATAGTCGTGGTATTGAAAACGACCAGCATAAGGACATGGTAACTTTTCTACAGGAACTGAAAACCTATAAGGTGGAGCCGGTTTTTTTCCAGGATTTTTTTAATAAGTTTTATTCAACGGTAAACATGGTTGGTAAATACTCAACTTTCAATTCAGCTGAAGACCTGGACGATTCAATAGATTGTGTGATCAGTTTAGGAGGGGACGGCACATTGCTGGATACAGTTACACTCGTACAGGACAAAGGAATTCCGGTGTTGGGTATCAATTATGGAAGACTGGGTTTTTTAGCTAATATCGGAAAAGAAGATCTTCATATTGCCATTAAGGCATTGGCGGAAAGAACCTATGTAACTGATAACCGCACTTTAATACATTTGGATGCAGATATCCCGATCTTTGATAATGTGCCCTATGCCCTGAACGAGTTTACATTGCAAAAAAAGGATTCTTCTTCCATGATAAAAATTCACACTTACCTCAATGGTGAATTTTTAAATACATATTGGGCCGATGGGCTGATAGTAGCTACTCCAACGGGGTCAACGGGGTATTCATTGAGTTGTAACGGTCCCATTGTTTTCCCGGACAGTGGTAGCCTGGTAATTACACCGGTTGCCCCACATAATTTAAATATTCGCCCCATTGTAGTACCGGATGATAATATTATTTCTTTTGAAGTGGAGGGCAGAACCGATTCTTTCATTTGTACACTCGATAGCCGCAGGGTGGTAGTTCCCAAGGAATCTCAATTAGCAGTAAAAAAAGAAAAATTTGGAATAAACCTGATCCGGTTGAATGAGAATAATTTTTTGCAAACCCTTCGCAACAAATTATCCTGGGGTTTGGACAAACGGAATTCATAGCAATTATTTACAATTAAAAATCGTTAAACAAATTGCAAAAAAATCTTTCTTTAATAAGAAACAAATGGTTCAGCCGTTTTTAAAAAACAAATTGTTAATTTGCAATTATGAAAAAATGTATCCTTACCATTTTTGTAATTACATCCTTACTTCAAAATACTATTGCCCAGGATATGTACCAGCAGTTGGGCGAATTTGGTGTTACGGCTGGTGTTGCTCATTATTTTGGAGATTTAAATACAAGAGCTAACATCAACAGGCCAAAACCCGCAATCGGCATATTTTTTAAAAAACAGTTTAACAATTACCTGGGCATTCGGCTAAGTGCACATTATGCACAATTAGGTTACAGTGATATCTACAGCAAATCAGATTTTCAAAAAAGAAGAAACCTTAGTTTCAATTCTGAAATTTTTGAATTAGCGGTGCAGGGCGACTTTAATTTTTTCAAATTTGTACCAGGCGATCCTTATTATTCCTTTACGCCGTATGTTACCATCGGACTTGGAGCTTTCAGCTATAACCCGTATGCTTACTACCAGGGTAAAAAGGTGTATTTACGTGCTTTGGGAACCGAGGGGCAAAATATAAGTTACACAGATCCTGCGAATAGCAAGAAAAGAAAGCCTTATGGTAGCATGGCAGTATGTGTTCCTATCGGTGCAGGAATAAAATACAATATTTCAAATAATGTCAACCTGTCTTTTCAAATTGCCCACCGGCTTACTTTCACCGATTACCTCGATGATGTTAGCACTACTTATGTAGGAATTGATAAATTTCCGCCACTCAATGGTCAAAACTCTGTTGCTGGAGTAATGCAGGATAGAAGTTTTGAAACAGGTAGTATCATTGGGGTAGAAGGGAGACAACGTGGATTTAGCAAACAAAAAGACCAATATATCATTGCTGAAGTAGGTATTTCATTCAGCATCAGCACGTATAAATGTCCAACGGTTAACTAATAATATTTCCTTTAATATTTTGAGCCGGATTATCTCCCGGCTTTTTTATTTGGTAGCATTGATAATGCAATAGATTTTGCTAAAACGCTTATTCCAACTAATTTTTATTACTTTTGCCCCCCGAAGTTAGGTCCACCCTGACTATTAATTTTCAGTTTGTATGAGTTTAAAGGAGAGTATCAACACACAAAGGCTTCCAAGCCATATTGCCATCATTATGGATGGGAATGGAAGGTGGGCACGGGAAAAAGGGGAGGATCGTCTTTTTGGACACCTGCATGGTGTGGAAAGTGTGCGGAATATTGTGGAAGGATGTGCAGAACTGGGGATTGAATATCTTACATTATATGCATTTAGTACTGAAAACTGGGATCGGCCAGCAGACGAAGTAAGTGGCTTAATGGAGTTATTGGTTGATACCATCCGCAATGAAGTTCCCACGCTAAATAAAAATAATATCAGGCTGCACGTTATTGGCGATATGAACATGCTACCGGAAACGGCAAGGCAGGAATTAAAAGAGGCCATTGACGAAACCTCGGTAAATACTGGTCTTAACCTGGTGATGGCCTTGAGTTATAGTAGTCGCTGGGAATTGGCAAATGCGGTAAAAAATATAGCCAGGGATGTAAAAGCCGGCCTGCTCGATGCAGAACAGATTTCACAGGATATATTGCAAAAATATTTATCAACCAGTGAATTTCCCGATCCTGAACTGATGATACGTACCAGCGGTGAATTCCGGATCAGTAATTTTTTATTGTACCAGCTTGCTTATACCGAGTTATATTTTACCAATACCCGGTGGCCCGATTTTAGAAAAGAAAACTTATATGAGGCAATTATAGATTTTCAAAACAGGGAAAGAAGGTTTGGGAAAACCGGCGAGCAGGTGCAGGAAGGAGTTTAAGGCAATGAATTGCAAAAAGTGAATAGAACACGCATACATGGGAGTCTATGAGTATATGAGGTAAATGCGATCAAAAAAATAACAAATTTTATAAGTTTTCCTGCCATTTGATCTTAATTTCATTTACGGGAAAGTACTAACTAATTAAAAAATAACGAACCTTTAAATCATAATTCATTGCTCCTCTTTCAGTTGGAACAGGTGATAGCGAAGGGATGTTTAACAAATAGTTTTAATAATAGCAAGTATATTGCCACTCGTAAAAAACCAATTGATGCAGAGGATTTACCCGAATTTTTTATTAATAGTTATCGCAGTTTTCATTACCCAGTTAGCATTTGGTCAAAACGATACCATTCCCCCCGTCTCCGTTAATCCGCAATTGCTGGAGATATTTGATTCAAAAATTCCAAAGCAATACAATTTAGCAGGCATTACTGTTACCGGTGCCAAAGCCTTTGATCAAAATCTAATTATTTCAATATCCGGTTTGGCCATCGGCGATAAGTTGACGATTCCGGGAACAGATGTTTTTAGTAAAGCAATCGGCAAATTATGGAAACAAAACCTGGTGGTAGATGTAGCCGTTTTTTTAACTAAACTCGAAGGAAAAGATCTGTACATCGAACTTGCGATTACCGAGCGGCCAAGGTTGGCCGATTTTAAATTTGTGGGCGTAAAAAAAGGAGAAAGGGACGATCTGGAAACTAAAGTAGGGCTCTCCAAAGACAGGGTGGTAACGGACAATATGAAATTAAGCGCTATTGAAACCATTAATAAATTTTATGCAGACAAAGGTTTTCGTAATGTAACAGTGGAAGTAAAAGAACAGCCGGCCCCTTCTATGGTGAATGCTGTAACACTTATTTTTGTAGTAAACAAAGGAAATAAGGTAAAAGTTAATTCAATCAATTTTGCTGATAATGATAACATCCGCGATTCCAAATTGAAGAAGCAGATGAAGGGAACCAAGGAACTAACCAGGATAACCCTTTTCCCTCCCCCTAATTACAGTCCATACGGAGATACCAGTACCAGGCCAAGTTTTAAACAATACCTGAGAGATATGGATTATCTATCCATCTCCAAAACAAAAGAATTTATTGATCCCTATTTCCGGTTTAAATTATTTAGTTCTTCCAAATTCAATCCAAAAAAATATGATGAGGATAAAGTAAATGTGTTGGATTACTATAATTCACAGGGTTTTAGGGATGCGGTAATTGTAGCAGATACGGCCATCAACAATACAGTGGGTAATATAGATCTTCATATAAAAATGAATGAGGGTAGAAAATATTTTTTTGGTAATATTATTTGGAGAGGGCAAACAAAATATTCAGATTCTATTCTGAATGTAATTTTAGGTATAAGAAAGGGAGATACTTATAATTTGGAGATATTGAATAAACGCCTTGGAAAGATACCATCTTCTGAAGGGGGCGATATTCAAAGCCTGTACATGGATGATGGATACCTTTTCTTTAGGGTAGACCCGGTTGAGTCTGCTGTATACAACGATACAATCGATTTTGAAATACGTATGCAGGAAGGTCCGCAGGCCACTATTGGCAAGATTGAAATAAGCGGTAACGATAAGACGAAAGACTATGTTATTCGCCGCGAATTAAGGACAGTGCCTGGAGAGAAATTTAGCCGTGCTGATTTGATCCGTACTCAAAGAGAGCTTGGTCAGCTTGGCTTTTTTAATCCTGAAAAAACAAATCCAAACGTAGTGCCTAATTCTGATGACGGTACCGTTGATATTAACTGGCAGGTAGAAGAAAAATCAAATGATCAACTGGAATTATCCGCAGGTTTTGGCGGTGGCATTGGCTTAACGGGTACACTCGGTATCACGTTCAACAACTTTTCAATCAATAATATTTTTAATAAAAAGACATGGGATCCCTTACCTTCCGGTAGCGGACAAAAACTCAGTGCCAGAATTCAATCGAATGGCCGGGCTTACCGTACCTATAATTTCTCTTTTACCGAGCCATGGCTCGGTGGTAAAAAACGAAATTCATTTTCGGTTACTTATTATAATACCAAACAGTCAAATGCATTTGATCAATTTGGCCGTTATTGCAGATCATGCGGTGATGATTCTTACATTAAAATACTTGGTTTGGGAATATCATTGGGCAAGCAATTGAAATGGCCGGATGATTATTTCTCCATGATCTATTCATTCAATGTTCAGCAATATAAATTGAAGAACTACCCAAATATTTTCAAGGGTATTAGCGACGGGGTGTCAACTAACCTTAGTTTGAAAGTTGCCTTAGCCCGCAATTCAACACAGGGCAATCCGATATTCCCAACAGGCGGCTCCAACTTCCTGTTAAGCGGACAGTTTACGTTGCCTTACAGTGCATTGGGTATTACAAAGCCAGGCGACAATCCCTATAAATTTCCTGAATTTCATAAATGGCGTTTTAATGGTGAATATTTTGTACCAATCGGCGTTGCACGTGGTGCAGATAAAAACAAGCAGTTTATCTTAAAGGCCTCCGTTAAATTTGGATTTATTGGTAAATATGATAAGAGTAAAGAGGTTTCTCCTTTCGAGCGGTTCCAGGTGGGCGATGCTGGTTTGAATAACCAGTTCGCATTATTGGGATATGATATTATTGCCCACAGGGGATACCCGATTTATTCAAGCAGCAATCCTAAAGTAAATCCTGAAGATGTAACGCCGACCGAATATTTCACCATATTTAATAAGTATACATTGGAGTTGCGCTATCCATTTAGTACCAACCCCAGCAGTACCATTTACGGACTTGCGTTTTTTGAAGCGGCTAACGGATGGTACCAATTCAA
The DNA here is from genome assembly GCA_038213285.1 of Chitinophagales bacterium. GTDB lineage: Bacteria > Bacteroidota > Bacteroidia > Chitinophagales > Chitinophagaceae > Ferruginibacter. The sequence continues at coordinate 797 of JBBQTL010000076.1, read as the reverse complement.
AGATTACAATCCATTTAAATTACGCCGTTCAGCAGGTGTTGGCATGCGGTTCTTCCTGCCAATGTTTGGATTACTTGGGTTTGATTACGGCTTAGGATTCGACAGGATAAAGGCGGGTGAGCCATTAAAGAGCGCCTATAAATTTACCTTTATGCTTGGCCAGGAGCCGGAATAAATATATATCCGTTTATTTGTAAAAAATTGTAAGATGAAAAAAATTGTTTTTGTTATTTCCTGCTTTTTATTATTGGGATTAGTGTCAAATGCGCAACGTTATGCAATTATCGACTCTAAATATATCCTCGAAAAATTGCCTGAATACAAAGATTCACAGGGTAAGCTGGATCAGTTCAGCAACCAGTGGCAACAGGAAATCGAAAAAAAACAAGCCGATCTCGACAGGATGTATAAGGAATATGATGCTGAGCAGGTTATGCTTACAGATGTATTGAAAAAGAAAAGAGAAGATGAATTATACAATCGTGAAAAAGAAGTAAGGGATCTTCAAAAAAAGCGCTTTGGATTTGAAGGTGATCTTTTTAAAAAAAGACAGGAATTAATAAAACCTATACAGGATAAGGTTTATATAGCCATTCAGAAATTAGCTATAGAAAGGTCGTATGATTTTATTTTGGATAAAAGTGAAGGAATTACCGTTATATTTGCCGACCCAAAACTTGACCGGAGCGATGAGGTGCTAAAGTTTTTGGGTGTTAAATAAATCACAAGCGCTTATTTGCATGCAGCAAATGCTTTAATAAAATAAACTATAAACAAGTAAACATTTAAAAAGAACA
>JBBQTL010000075.1:0-21370 GCA_038213285.1 Chitinophagales bacterium | reverse complement strand
AGGACCATTATATCTCCCTCACCACCAATTACGAAAACGAGAAACAAAACCTGTTCAAAATGTTTGAGGCTTATAATCCTGAATTTTACTTTATGCGGTTATACGATGTAAACGAAGCGATCAACCTGTTTGCAGAGGACAAGGAAATTGACCTGATGATTTTGATACGCCGGAACGAATCATTTGCAGATAAACTATTCAAATCAAGTCACACCAAAGCACTCACTTACCGCAGCAAGGTTCCTATACTGGTAATGCATGAGTAAGGGAGTCATTTCATGTAAAGGAGTAAAGATGATTTGAAAAAAGTCTATTAATTTATCCCGACATCTTTTAAATCGTCAATGATGAGATATTTAGTGGTTCAACTCTGCAGTCAAACCAATCATCACAAAGGAAAACCAATGCGTAAAGCAGCCAGTTTATCATCCCATACCAATACTTTTTTCAACCAACTCAGCCAGGCAGTATAAATTGAAATCGTCATGAAATCGGGGCTCATTATTTTTATACGCAACCCGGTTAAAGGAAAAGTAAAAACAAGGATCGCTAAAACCATGGGCGATGAAAAAGCTTTCCGCATTTACAGTCAATTACTATTACATACTCACCTGGTCACGAGGGATCTTTCCTGTGACAAATTTTTATATTATTCCGATCATATTGACCGGGGTGATATGTGGAATAATAACCAATATCAAAAAAGACTACAAACCCATGGCGACCTCGGAGAACGTATGTCAAAAGCTTTCCTGGATCTTTTCCTGGAAGGTTATGAAAAGCTGTTGATCATTGGAAGTGATTGTATGGAATTAAATGAAGCGATCATCAGCAAGGCTTTTGATATGCTCAGCATTCATAAGGTTATAATCGGGCCCTCCGAAGATGGTGGCTATTACTTATTAGGTATGACCACTCAATTTCCCAATATTTTCGAAAATAAAGAATGGGGTACCCCTTCAGTGTTTGCTGACACAGTGCAGGATTTGCAAAGCGCCGGGATAATGGAGGGACGGCTGGAAACGTTGAAGGATATCGACGAAGAAAAAGACATTCCCGCCTCACTATTGCAATTGATCAGAAATGAAAACCCTTCCTGATATTTGCGATCACACTGCACACTTTGAATTCGGAGGAAAAGTTTGGTGATAAGATCATCCCTCGCAGATAGAAATTGATACTATCCCATTTGCTTTTTTTAATTGGAATAGGTACATTTAACGAACAGTCGTTGTATGACGGCTAACAGGGCGGCAAATGCCATCAATTACCGAAGCAACCCGATTTAATCATTGATTTAAAACTACCATTGTCCAACTAAAACTATCCCAATTTGCTTAAAAGCTTACTGGTTAAGGGTTTTAACCCCTCTCCTTTGGAGAGGGGTTGGGGTGAGGTCATTCAGGCTTGATAAGGGTTTCAGACATTTAGTCGGACAACAATAATTTAAAACTATCATTATGCAAATAGAAGAATTAAAAGAAAAGAAGTCACTGCTTGAAAAAAACATTTTATCATCCATTAAAAAATTCCAGGATGAAACCGGGTTGATATTATACGACCTGGAACTGGAAACAAAAACGGAAAAAATCAGTCCAGGCCAAAAGCAGCTTACCGGGCAAAAAGTAAAAGTAACTGTGAGAATTTAAACGGATCTGGAAAAATACCCAATCCTTTTTTTGAAGATTGTAATTAAAAGCCGGTACGTTATCATTAATTCCAGGTAGATTACGATACCTGCTTTTCGCAAACCATATTTGTATGCCATTGGCGATTGCCAGGCTGCTCATCGTTTATCGTCCCTAAGCTGCTTTCAGTTCAGCACAATTGAATAGTTCTACCTCTAAATATTAAATAATGTAGATCCTTCCCGGTATTTTTGTTTTTATTTGAAACTCTATGGTAAGTTTTTCAGTATATAACCTTTTCCGGTTAGCTTACTGAATCGACGAATTTTTTCCCTTTATTACTGAAGGAAGTAAACTCCAATTCAAATAAGTTGAATCCGAAACAATTAAACATAACATTCGTTTAACCAGCTCAAAATAACCTACAACGGCCGGTCTTGTTATTTTTGAAAATTACTTGAAAAACCGGCCCGCAAAATAAAGCATTATGAAAAAAATAATTTCCATTCTGTGCATCAGCATTTTTTTAAGTGCATGTGGCAATGCGCAAAAAAGCAATAGTACGGCAACTACTCATGAAAAATGGTCAGCACTCCTGCAAAAACATGTAAGTACCAATGGCAAGGTAAATTACAAAGCAATGAAAGCGGATAAGGCAAAACTGGATGAATACCTGGCAATACTCAGCAAACAAAAGCCGGGTAAAAACTGGAGCAGGAATGAAACGCTTGCATTCTGGATCAATGCGTATAATGCATTTACCGTAAAGCTGATTCTTGATAATTATCCCGTAAAAAGTATAAAAGACCTCAATCCCGGGGTATCCGTTATTTTTGTAAATACGGTGTGGGATAAAAAGTTTTTTTCAATGGGCGGAGATAAAATGAGCCTGAATAATATAGAACATGGTATTTTAAGAAAGATGAATGAACCCAGGATGCATTTTACCATTGTTTGCGCTTCGGTTAGTTGCCCAAAATTGTTAAACAGGGCTTATGAGGCCCCATCACTGGATAACCAGTTAAACCAGGCAGCAAAAGATTTTTTAGCCGATAACAGTAAAAACCAGGTGAGTGCCAACAAGCCGAAACTATCTAAAATTTTTGATTGGTTTGGTGGCGATTTTAAAGTGAATGGGAAATCAAAAATTGATTTTATCAACCAGTTTACCAATACAAAAATTGATAAAAACGCTGATATTGGTTACCTTGATTACAATTGGAATTTGAATGAATAAAAACCAGGAACATATTGTAATTATCGGCAATGGCATCTCAGGTATTACAACCGCCAGGGAGGTTAGAAAACAAAGTGATCAACCCATTACAGTGATATCTGCCGAATCAGACTATTTTTTTTCCAGGACGGCGCTCATGTATGTGTACATGGGCCACATGAAATTTGAACACACACAGCCTTATGAAAATTTCTTCTGGCAAAAAAACAAGATCGGTCTGATCAATGCATTGGTTCAAAAGATTAATACCGCTTCAAAAACATTACAATTAAACAATGGTAATATAATCAGCTATGATAAATTAGTTATAGCAACCGGGTCAACTCCCAATAAGTTTGGGTGGCCAGGCCAGGAGTTGAAAGGCGTGATGGGTATGTATTCCAAACAGGATCTGGAGTACCTGGAAGCCTGCACCAAAAACTGCAATCATGCAGTCATTGTGGGCGGCGGGTTAATAGGAATTGAAATGACCGAAATGTTACATTCCAGGAATATCCCGGTTACCTTGCTGGTGAGGGAGGCGGGCTTTTGGGGAAGCATATTGCCAAAGAAAGATTCTGAAATGATCAACCGGCATATCCGGGAACATCATATTGACCTGAGATTAAACACCAGCCTAAAAGAAATACTGGGCGATGAAAATGGAAGGGCAAAAGCCGTAGTAACTGATGGAGACGAAACAATAGAATGCCAGGTGGTAGGACTAGCTGCGGGCGTTAGCCCAAATATCAGTTTCCTGCAGGGATCTGGAATTGACATGGGCAAAGGAGTAAAAGTAAACCGTTACCTGGAAACAAATATTGAAGATGTATTTGCCATTGGCGACTGTGCTGAACAACTTGAATCCATTGATTTACGCGAGCCGGTTGAGGCAGTTTGGTATACCGGCAGAATAATGGGCGAAACCCTTGCTAAAACCCTGCTTGGAAAAAGAACTGCCTACGAACCCGGGCCATGGTTTAACTCCGCCAAATTCCTCGACATAGAATACCAAACCTATGGTTGGGTTTGGGCAAGCCCCAAAAATTATGAAGCACAGTTTTACTGGGAACATCCAACAGGTAAAAAAGCCATCCGTATAGCTTACCACAAAACTACCAGGGCCTTTTTGGGCATCAACTGTTTTGGTATCAGAATGCGCCACGAATTTTTCGATACCATCTTAAAAGAACAACATACCGTTGATACCGTTATCTCCAATTTAAAAAAGGCGAATTTTGATCCAGAATTCTATACAACTTATGAAAGGGAGATAATGGCGGCTTTTGAAAAAGATCATTCCAAATTAAAACCTGTACATAATGGATAAACATACAGACAGCATGTCATTGGCCAACCCGGAGCCAAATAACTTAAATGGCATTCAGAAGTTATCCATTGGTATCGGCCTGGGCGGCCTATTCATTTTAGTATTGGCTTTACTCAATATCCATTTTCCAGGTAAGATTGCCTGGTTGTATGGGTCCATCCTGTTAATTCTTGCAGGCATTGTCATTTATTCCATCAGCACTTATAAAAATCTGCCGGAAGGCATTAAAAACAACGGTGTATATTTCAAAAGCATGTCCGCAAAGGGAGCCTGGGGCTGGGGCACCGGCGTTGTGCTCACTGCACTCTATGTTTTTTTATACTGGTTTCCCGAATACCTGGGCATGGGAAAGGATGGCGCTGCAAATACAGGACTCGTTGGCTTTTTTGATCCGCTCAGTTATTTTTTAAATGGACATGTTGCCAGCCAGTGGTTTGTATACGGTACGCTCTATACGATGGCTATCCTGGGTTTCGGTTATAAATTTATTCTCAAATACCGGCACAATAAATACCAGTTGATTCGAACCATTTCTGTAATGTTTTTTCAACTGGGCTTTGCTTTTTTAATTCCCGAAATACTTACCAAACTCAATCCAACGCTCCCCTATTTTTCCAAAGACATTAAAAACATGTGGCCTTTAAATTATTATTTCTTTGAAGACTGGCATTTAAAGGGGATGCTTGGCGGGGGTAATATTGGAATGTTTATACTGCTGTTTGGCCTTGCCATGATCTTTATCATTTCACCCATTCTTACCTACTTTTATGGCAAACGCTGGTACTGCAGTTGGGTATGCGGCTGCGGCGGATTGGCAGAAACAGCGGGTGATCCTTACCGTCATTTATCCAGCAAAAAACTAAGCGCCTGGAAATTTGAACGCTGGAGCGTACATCTTGTTTTGGTGTTTATAACCCTCACTACAATTGCCGTTATTTATACGTTTTTAGGTGATCAAACAAACAGTGTAGTAATATCAAAGGAACAGTTCACTATCGGCGTTGTCATCTTTCTTTCATCTATCATTACAACCATATTTGTTTTCAAAAGAAAGGAGCTGGATAAAGATGCAAAATACACATTGGCTTCGCTGGGAATAATTGTATTGGGCACGATGTTAGTCAGTTATTTTTCCGGACAGCATAATATCCTGTTCATCGACAGTTATGTGTTACGATCCTGGTATGGGTTTGCGATAGGTGCTGCATTTAGCGGTGTTATTGGAGTGGGTTTTTACCCTTTAATGGGAAGCAGGGTGTGGTGTCGCTTTGGTTGCCCGATGGCGGCGATACTGGGCTTGCAACAAAAATTATTTTCAAAATTCCGCATTACAACCAATGGCGGTCAATGTATTTCCTGCGGCAATTGTTCCACCTACTGCGAGATGGGAATTGACGTAAGAGCTTATGCTCAGAAAGGTGAAAATATTGTAAGGTCATCCTGTGTAGGGTGTGGTATATGTGCCGCTGTTTGCCCTAGGGGCGTTTTAAAACTCGAAAACGGCAATGCAAACACCCGGTTTTCGCATAATCCTATCATCATTGAAAAAGACAGCATCAGGCTGAACGGTTAAAAAAAGATGGGTATAATGATACAGATTTTGGTGATATCGATTGTTGTACTGTATATAACTTCGCTGCTATTTATATTGTGCTACAGTCTCACACAGGCCAACCTCGTATTTCGGTATTTGTTTCAACAAAAAAAATACAAAGCTGCTCAACAACCCACCTGGCAATTTGCATCCCTTCCAATGGTGACTGTTCAGTTGCCGGTGTACAACGAAAAATACGTTGCAGCGAGACTGATTGATAGTATCACTGCGTTAGATTACCCGGCAGACAAATTGGAGATACAGATACTCGATGATTCTACGGATGAAACAAGGCAAATTATAGCCGGTAAAGTAGGGCAGTTGAGCCGGGCTATCAACATCAAACATGTACACAGGGAAATCCGAACCGGTTATAAAGCCGGTGCTTTAAAGGATGGGCTGGCAACAGCAACCGGCGAATTCATCGCCATCTTTGATGCTGATTTTATGCCAGCAAGAAATTTCCTGCAAAAAACCATCCCCCATTTTATTGACGAAAAAGTAGGGATGGTGCAAACCAGGTGGGCATGGATCAATAAAACATATTCCCTTCTTACAAGGGTACAGGCATTTGCACTGGACGCACATTTTTCAGTGGAACAGGTGGGACGAAACATTCACAATGGCTTTATCAATTTTAACGGAACGGCCGGCGTATGGCGGAAATCCTGTATCCTGGATTCCGGTAACTGGCAGGCAGACACGCTGACGGAAGATCTTGATTTAAGCTACCGGGCACAATTAAGAAACTGGAAATTTGTGTACCTCGAAGAAGTAGGTTCGCCATCCGAATTGCCCCCTGTAATGAGTGCTGTAAAAACCCAGCAATACCGCTGGAACAAGGGTGGCGCCGAAACGGCCAGAAAGCATTTAAGAAAAGTATTTTTATCCAACAAACCATTGACCGTAAAGTGGCATGGCATCGTACATCTATTAACCAGCGGTGTTTTTTTATCAGCCTTTACATGGGCGGTATTAAGCGTACCAATGATTTTTATCCGGCATCATTATCCCGGTTATAGCATCCTGTTTTCCCTTGCCAATTATTGTTTCATCAGTTTCCTGATATTGGGAGGCATGTACCTGGTAACCTCTACCAGCCAATACAGTAATAAATGGAAAGGAGCATTGGAGTTTTTGCAGACCATTCCTGTTTTCCTTTCGCTATCCATGGGACTAACACTACACAATGCGATTGCCGTGTTGGAAGGATATTCCGGCAGGAAAACACCATTTATAAGAACACCCAAATTCAACCTGTTGGGCAGCCATGATCAATGGTCGGCCAATCAATACGTAAAAAAAGGTTTTAGTAAACTCATTTTCGCAGAAACGGCGCTGATGCTGTATTTTGCAGCAGCCGTTTACATAGCCATTCAATTAGATGACCTTACACTCCTGCCCTTTCATATATTGTTAATGCTGGGGTATGGTGGGGTTGTGTATTATTCGTTGAAAGGATAATGAGTACGAATCATCAGCTCATCATCCTAAAAAAATTGTTGAAAATTTTCATGTTTTTTATGAGCCCGGCAGAGGTAATGCTATTCAACTTCATAGGCAGCCTGTCCGACGCGGCGGATCACACACTTTTACAGTCCATCAATTGGTATTAACAGCCTGCTAATGTCAATACATTTCTGAAACAAATACAAACCAATAAGATTAAAAAAAACACTATCATTACTTCCGTTAAAAGCCTGGCAGCATTTTTTTGCACTGGGCTTCGCTCTGTGTAAAAAACACAACAATTGTAGAATCAATCCTTAAAAAATACCAACCCCTTTCGTTTGCGAATTTCCAAATACAGTACACCTGCCAGTATCATATATTCGATCGCGGTAACCCACCATATTTCATGATAAGGGATTTGTAAATAAGTACTGTAGCTAAGCATTACCAGCGCCGACCATACCAATGCAAACCGATATACTGTGAATATGGATAGGGTCGCCAACACCGTAATGTACCAGGGATGTACAATCAGGCTGAATAAATAATAAATCAATAGGGTAAACAACAGCTTTTCAAATAACATTGCTGATGTTGTTATTTTTTTTAAAAAGGCCATACGCATGATCAAAACAAAAACAATTACAGGTAATAATTTTCCAATAAAATAAATCAGGTTATAGCCGCTGATGGTGTAACCGATCCAGCGCAACACATAATAAATACTGGCATTGAATTCAAACTTCTGAAAATAATAGCCCACGCTTTCAGCGATATGCTGCACAAAAACCGCATTTACAAAAGGTAAAAAACTAGCCGTAACCGTTAAGGCAACTATTAAACTATACCTTATTCCTCTCCTTATTCCAATAAAAGAAATGATGGCAGGAAGAAATATCAGCGGTAATAATTTAGTAGCAATAGCCAGCCCTAAAACAATTGCTGAAAGAAAGGATCGCTCCGTGACTAAAAAGAAAAGGGAAAGCAGCAGCAAAAAGATCATGACTACTTCTCCATGCAAGTTACCGGTCAATTCAATAATTACCAGCGGATTGAGCGCATACAACAATACCCGGTTACGGGGCAACTTAAAATGATCCATTAATTTTACTGCGATAAAAATAATACCCACTTCAGCCAGCAAACCCATTATACGAAGTACAATAATATTTGCTGCCAGGTGAAATCCGCCCAACTTTACACTTACCAAAAACATCGCCTGCAATACCGGCGGATAAGGAGAAAAATAAGGCAACGAATTCATGTTAGCTTTTAATTCCAACATAAACCCCGGCAGCGGCCCACCATTCATTTGATTAAAAGAAGCGGGCACAAACAAATAAGGGTTGATGCCATAGCTATCTAAAACGCCATCCCATACAAACCGGAAATAATCATCTGACAAAGAAGGTACAGCAAACAAAAAGATCAATCTTGATAAAATTGCCAGGCCAAGTAACTTGCTAAAATTTGCCTGGGCAAACTCAGGTGCAGTCAGCAACGCATACAATACAAACAACACCGTTATCAATACAATTAAAATTCCAAAAGAAGTCCGGGGTAACAGGTAAGCTATCCATGCATAACAAAGCAGGCAAATGACCGAAATAAAACCCAGGAGGGCACCATTGCCTTTTGAACCGGTGTTCATCACATGTATTTAAAAATGGTGTACAAAATTTTATACCCGGCCAGCAGGGTTCCCTTTACCGTACCACTGATTTTGGAAACCCCGATTCTTTTGCGGTAAGGCACCGGCACCTCCATACACCGCAATTTGTGTTTAGCTGCCTTTAGTTGCATTTCAACCGTCCATCCATAAGTTTTATCCTGCATATTCAAAGCAACCAGTTGATCAAATTTAATTGCCCTAAACGGGCCGAGGTCGGTAAACCGTACCTTGTAAATCAGTCGTAGTAAATTGGTGGCAAGCCAGTTGCCAAATATCTGTGGTATGGTCATAGAGCCTTTCTCCTTATTGCCCAAAGCCCTTGAGCCAATCACCAGGTCGGCATTCCCATTGATGATGGGCGTCAATATCGCAGCAGCTTCCTCCGGGTAATCAGAGAAATCAGCATCAATAAACAATACAATATCCGGTGGAATTGGCTTTGCAATTAAGTATTCAATTCCTTTTAAACAGGCATATCCATACCCCTGTCTAGTTTCCTGCAATACAGTGGCGCCTGATGCTCTTGCATGTTCCGTGGTGGCATCGCTTGAGTTATTATTAACCACTATTATTTCACGTAGCAAATGTAAGGGCAACGCATTCACCACGTTGGCAATTGCATCTTCCTCATTGTATGCCGGTATAATTACATCTGTTATCATCCTGGTTATTTAGTCGACTGCCCTTAAAAGCACCCATCATTTATTTTTAAAATTAGTGCATTGATAGCATGATTGTCTCTGCAGTATTAAAAATGCGGTATTACTTCCCAAAGCCTAAACGTAAAAAGAAAATCACAGGATTTGGTCATGCATAAAATCTTCATCTTATTAAAACCGGTTGAATGAAACAGCAAGTGTTTTGATAATACTATTTTGCAACAATGAAGATGAATTTTAAAGTACGGTAAGGCAATGTCATTTACTTAATGAATTTAACCCCAAGGGGGCTGCGTGTTTATAGGAACATCCAACCAATAATGAATTTGGCTCCGTAGGCACCCCTTAATTAACGTGGCACCTGGCCGAACGTTGCAATTTTTAAGAAGTATTTTCCAACTCAATTTCTCGAATGGAATGATCGGTTCCCCGGTACAGATGGTAAAGAACTTACCACTATGCTACTCTCCAACATTTAATGCAGATAAACTTTTGGAAAATGCATAAAAATGTTGATACTGTATGGAGGGTACAATTTGGATTACCGGTAAAAACCCAGTAATTGTTAACACAGTAAACCAGGGTTAAGCCAACTGGTTACTCTGCAGTAATCGGATCAATGATGGATGATACCAGGTTGATTGAATTGGCGGGAAAACCTACCTGCCTTGCATGTTCCTGTATCAATTCCTTATTGGGCGCTATATAAATGGAGTAGACTTTGTCGGCAGTTACATAGCTATGTAACCATTGAATTTGAGTTCCCATTTTTTGAATTACCCCACAGGCAGTTTTAGACATTTCTTTTAGTTGATCCGGGGTAAAGTTACTTGCGCCGGGGATATCTCTTTCGATAATATATTTGGGCATACGTTCGTTTTGAAGGGTTAGCAGTTATTGTAACTGTAATATAGGAATTTTCCCGATTTATTAGACATTGAACTTTCAAATTGCCTGGCATCCAATCACATCACCTATATCTGATTAATTCATTATACCGCTTTACAAGCGCCTCCTGCTTTATTCCCCGCTGGTACAATTTCACAATAGTGTAGTTCGCTTTTTGAACCTGCCACCATGTATTCTGTTCATATTTCCTGGCAGAAACAAGGGCTCGTTTGGGTATTATTTTATATCGTCCCGATTCTTTTGCTCTAACCGTTAAATCATACTCTTCCATGATCAGCAGGCTCTCATCGTATCCATGAATCGAATGGAAAAAATTTGTTTTAATAAATAAAGTCTGGTCGCCCCCATGGCAAACAAACCAATCGAACCGTGTAAAAAAAGCATTTACTTTCAACAACCAGTTGCTTCCTGCAAATTGCGTCCGGTATCTTCCCAAATCATACCCTTTTTCAACTGCCGCCAAAATATCTGTAGCGAAGGTTACCGGGGGAAGGGAATCAGCATGTACAAAATATAAGATATCACCTTGCGCAACAGATGCACCATAATTCATTTGTACCGCCCGGCATTTCTTTGGGGCTTTTATAAATTTTGCACCTGTCTGCATTACCAACTGCATGGTATCATCGCTGCTGCCACCGTCAGATACGATTATTTCCGAAATGGCTTGCTTACTATGTTGTATAAGATATTCTATAAGCGTTGCTATATTTTCTGCTTCATTTAAAGTTGGAATAATAATACTGATGTTCATAATTAAACACTTAAGTGATAGGGTGAATAGGCAATGGTCAATAATCAATGGGCAATTGTCAATCGTCAATGGGCAATGGGCAATGATCAATGGTAATAGCACTTAGAAATTTATCAGTTTGCCAATTGTCAATAATATATCTCTTTACTTTTTATAGAAATGATGGTACCTATCCAACCTCTCCCAATTTAATACAACAATATAGGAGTGAATATTCGTTAAAAAAGTATGTAGCATTCTTCCTGTTTTTTCTTGCAATCATTTGCCACTATAAAACCTACGTATCACGTTTAAAGCTGGTTTTCCCTGTGGTGTAAAATCAACTCCCGATTGTCGTTTATGCGTATCACTACAATGCCATTTCCATACAAATCCTCCTTTAAACCATTTCCTGTTTGAAAAATTATTGTAAAACCCTGCATACGCATTTGCCTGCCCTTCGTCATTCACGGATTGTGAATCCTCCTTCCAGGGTTCTGCTGCACAGTTGTCTGCATTACGATAACCATACTCTGTAAACAATACCGGCTTACCGTTTTTCTCACTGAAACGTTCCAATTTATCCGTATGCTTTTTCCATGCCTGCATAATTTCATTTGCGTTGGGCGTTACGGCATTTGTTAATGGAAAATAGCCATCGATACCAATATAGTCAAGTTTATTCCAACAAGGAAATTGTGCGTAATCATCCCAGTTGGCCGCATACGTCAGTTTTCCATGGTACACTTTTTTTACTGTATCAATCAGTGAACTCCAGAAACCGGGCCGTTCATTAACGGGGGTTCCCAGTTCCGTACCAAGGCAGAATAATTCCACCTGCATTGAATCTGCCAGTAAAGCAAAATGTAAAATATAGCTAAGGTAACTGTCTTCCCATTTTTTCCAGGATGAATCACTGCTCATTTTAAGATGCCCCGTATAAGCACCGTTACTGATCCATAAATGAGGCTTAAGCATAACTTTGATTTGCTTTTGCCGGGCCAACTGAATGCAGCCAATAATCCCATCCTTTCTTTCACCCCACCACTGGTGGTTGTTGCTGAAATGAACAACTGGGTCATCCTTTTTGCAAAAGGCGTAAGGCATCAATGCGATCCAGTTGGCATGTTCATTCGCCAACTCATTCATCGTTTCCATGCCAATTGGTTTGGGAGGCGCTTCAAGACTAATCCCCTTTATTTCAAAAGTGCTGTCCCGTTGAAATGCGATTTCCTGTGTACGAGTTTCAGAAACGGTACTACTGCACGAAAGCAGGGATATTAATAAGGAGAAAATACACCATTCATAAAATTTTAAGATCATCATGCGCAATTGTCGGGTGTTTTTGTAGCTCCAATGAATAGATTAATTTACCAGCTTAGCATTTTCACAACAGGCGCCCATTCAGTAATCGGTAATAATATCGTTTAGATAAGAGGCAACCGTTCAATAGAGGGGAATACGTGATACTAAGAATGGATCTTATTTTATTTCAAAAAATTCAAACTTTCTTCCACAACGGCTTCCATTGCCGGCGGTAAATAGGTTTCTGTCCATGGATGCTTGCGGCCAAATACATGATCACTTTCCACGATAAATATTTTTGCGGCAGGTTGCCAATGATGCAATTTATACGCTTTTTCTACCGGCACTGAGCCATCTATTGAGCCATGGCAAATGAGGATGGGTATATCCAGGCTTTGAATGGCTTTCTGGATATTCAATCTTTCCTTGTTTTGTATATAATCTTCAAACAATTGGTAGAACATGGGCATTTTTTGTTTGGTGCGGCTATTATGGTAATACTGCACGCCAGTATCCTTCCATTCCTGTATTCTTTCGGCGGGCCAGCCACCCCAGGGTGTTTTACATTCGCTGATACCGGCCCATGTTATTAACCGATTGATTCTTTTATCTTCAGCGGCCTGCAATACTGAAATACCGCCTCCCATACTATGTCCTATCAAACAAACCTGGTGGCAATCAATTTCAGCCTGGTAAAGATTCGTTGGATCACAAACCCAATTGATTACCTGGTTCAGATCATACAGTTGCCTGGTGTAATTATTATTTCCAAATGCTACCAGGTCTGCAAAATCTTCCGGCTGATCCGGTGTGGTGCCATTGTGCGAAAAATTAAATTTTACCAATACATAACCCGCATCTGCAAACCGCATAGCTATCATGTCAAAGTTTCCCCAGTCTTTAAACCCGTTGAAGCCATGAACATAGATTACTACCGGCTTTTTTGTATGATCTTTTATATAAAATATATCCAGTCCCATTGGCTGGTTGTCACTACCGGCTAATATAATATTCTTTATACTTTGCATCGTTTAATTAAAAAGTGGCAGGAAAACATTTGAACAATATGCTTTTACCATGGGAAACAAATTATTGAATTAAAAAGGAAGCCCGGTCAGCTTGTTGACAAAGTTCATCCCTGTTTATACTAAGGACTTTATGTAACACTTTTTTTATCCCGGTATAAGAATCTGGTTTTTGTATAAATAAATTTGCACCCTTTTTGTACGTGTCTTCTACCTGGCGTGGATGCGAAGAGGTTGAATAAATAATCACAGGAATGTTTTTCAACTGCGCACTTTGCCTCAATTCTTCCAGGCACTCCAGGCCATTTTTACGTGGCATGTTCAAATCAAGAAATATTAAATCAGGTAATTCAACATCCGTATTTTTTAATAGCCGTAACAATTCAGTTCCATCCTTTGCGGTGGATAGTTTAATACAACCGGAAAGTTCATTAACAGCCTGTGCAAAAAAATAGCGGTCATCATCGTCGTCATCCGCAAGCAAAATATGCAACCCGCTCGACACAACAGGGACTGTAAGATCATGGTGCTCTTTTTGGTTATTTTTTTCCGGATTCAACAAATTACTAAAATAATGAATGATGTTATAAATAAAAGGAGGGTTGATAAAAATTGTGCTCAATTGTCGGAAAATTTGTGATGGTGTATCGGGTTATTCAACATTAACATCGCCTGTAAAAATAGGGTAATCCGGTAATTAAACCGACTATTTATTTTGAAGCCGGCATCCACAATCTTCTAAAAGCAAGAATTGCTAATCACTTCTGCCGTTACCGCCCCGAAAAGGCCATGAATATTGCTTGAACCATCAATTACAACCAGGGCTACACCATTATTTTTTGCACCACTTTCCGGATATCAAAAGACAATTTATAAACAAAATCAACATGTTCTTTCATCTGGAGATCCGGTACCCGCCCAACGGGCAGTTGGTTTACATGGCAGCTTTCATTAATAACCCGCTGGCTGGCCATGTCCATCAATTGCAGGCTTTCTTCCAGTATAACCAGGGAGCGGTTTACCTGGTGTGCTATTTCCCTGGTTACGGTCTGATGCCCGGGCGAAATGTTGATAGAAAAAAGACCGGCGATATTGGAGGATAAAACATTGTTCAATACAACAAATTCATTGATTTCCCGGGCATGTTGCTGCTTGTTTTTTGGTTCGGAAAGCATCCGGCTGAATGCGGCAGAAAGATTGGCCGTGCTCACATACAATTCTTTTCTTACCAGTTTGTATTCCAGTACCGAACTATTATTGCTGGTAAAATAACTTTTTAATTGTTGCAGGTAATTTATGTTAGACTTTAAAACGCTGATCATATAAGCCTCCAGTTGTTTTGATTCCCAATGTGGAAATAAAAAATAACTGGCAAAAAAAGCCAATAGGGAAGCAATGGCGGTATCTAATACCCTTTCTTCTACAATGTTGATAAACCCCAATCCCAGAAAACTAAACAGTATAAGGATATAGGGGGTCATAAATATTACGGTTACTATATAATTCAACCGCTGAAAGGTATAAGTGCCAATCATAAAAAACAATATCAATGCAAACAAGGCAGCCCGGTCTTTAATAGTAGCAATGAGCACAATACCCAACAGGCCACCGGCAACAGTGCCTGCTATTCTTTGAAAATTTCGCTTTTTAGTAATGCTATACCCCGGTTTCATTATAAATACAATCGTTAATAATATCCAGTAACTATGATGGCCATACGACAAAAAGCGGACAATGATAAAACCAAGCACACAGGTAATCATCATCCGCAATGAATGGCGAAATACCGAGGCATCCAGGTTTAAATTATTGCGGAATATGGCAAAACTAATTTCCTGGTGCGACACGAATTTTGAATAATCAAGGGCGTGCCCGGAGCGCTTTTTCAACAGGGTATCTTTTACAAAATAAGCGGAAATGGCATCTACCCGCTCACCAAGATTGCGGAGGTTAATCAATATTTTCTTCAATACAAGATTGCTGGTGTTTTCAATTTTCGCCGTATCAATTTTCGCTTTTAATTCGTTGAGGGCAGGCAACAGCTCAAACTGTTTTTTAAAATGGGTATTGGATTGAATGGCAAGGCCTATCCTGTCCAGTTCATAAGCCATATCCTTAATGAGGGCAGATATTTCAGGTAAAATACCGGTAGAGGAAAACTTTACCCTAAGCATAGAGTAATCATACCAGGTGGCATTTACCTGTTCATACAAATCTATCACATCGGTAAATGTAATCAACATTGCCCGGCCTTCAGGAGTTGTATCCTTTACAATTTCTTTGCTTTTGAAAAGCAATTCCCTTACTTCATCATGGCTTTGATTTACGATTACCTGTTGATCCAGCATTTTTTGATATTCGCTTTTTACAATGGTACCAGAATCGTATAAGGCAGCTTTAATCAATAGTAGTCTGGATGTTTCGTGAATACAATTTCCCAATGAACGCTGTGCCTGCCGGAATGGCCTCACCAGGAAAAATAACAACGCCAGCAACATATACCAAACTCCTCCGCTCAATATCAACATCGCATCTGTAAAAACCTCACTGGCTGGCTGAACCTTGTCCATCCGTAAAATCATAATCAGCAAGGCAGCAATACCCACCGAAGCGGCACGAACTCCAAATACTGCAAACATGGTAAAAAAGAAAGAAGCAAATAAGATAAGCAGGCCCAGCAATAAAATATTATGATTTGCAAACCCGTTTAGCAAAGACATCAAAAAAATAAATGCGTTGCAATACATCATACCGTTGCGTTTATGGTCAATGGGCCCCGGGGCATCGCTGATACTTACGCACAAGGCTCCTGTAGATAGCAGCAGGCCAATATCCAATCTTCCAAAATATGAACAAATAAGGGCCGGCAATACGATCTCCAAAGAAATTCGTATTCCATCAGAAAAGTATTGGCTGAATAAGAAATACCTGATATGTTGAGTTTTATCATTCATATTTACAAAGCTTTTTCCTGGATTTAAAAGTACCCAAATTGAAAGATTATTCCTTTAATATATCAAGCTAACATTAAAAAACACCAACTAAATAACCGAACCAACAAAAACAGCCTTACAGTTTGTGCACTATTTTCTACAAAATCCCCGAAGGAATTGGAACCGCTGCCCCATATTGGTTGCCAGGAAACGGCACATTATTTTCTATTCTGTTTACTCAACAGGCTTTGATAATACACTGGAATATTAACCCTTAAATTCCGGTAATGCAACCTTCAATAAATTAAATTAAATATCACCGGTATAATTGATACCATTTAAAAAAAAAACAATGGAAAAAAATTTGAATAGCAATGAAGCAATTGCTAAAATTCAATCTCTCGTAAAGGATATCGGCACCTGTATGTTTTACACCAATGCCAGTCCAGGTATGCACAATTCAAGACCCATGGCTGTGATTGAAACAGATATGAACGGAAACCTATGGTTTTTTTCAAACAAAGAATCTGATAAAGTGAAAGACATTTTAAAAGACAGTAGTGTTCATTTGGTGTTTGCCAATCCCTCAAAAAACAGTTACCTGGATTTGCTTGGAATAGCCAGTATTGAACTGGATAGTGAGTCGATAAAAGACAAATGGAAGCCGATTATAAAAGCATGGTTTCCGGAAGGGAAAAACGACCCCGATCTATGCCTGATAAAAGTAAAGACAGATGAAGCACATTATTGGGATACCGAAAGTACAAAAATGGTACAAATGCTAAAGATTGTAACCTCGGTAGTTACAGGCAAACAATTGGCTGAAGGGGTACACGGTGATTTGTTGATTTAATGGTTGGATGAAGGGCAAAAGTTGTCAATTGCAGAAGGAGAGAAAATGTGGTGTTTGTTTGTGTTTAAATACAAGCTTGCGGAGTAGTTCTCCGCAGGCTTGTATATTTTGTACAGGCGCAAATATAATATGGCTAAAACCGGTCAAAGGGCATCGTGGTCCCGTCATTTTAAACTCTTTAATACATCTTTAAGGAATTTTTGCAATAGCCACGTCATTTGGAAATGTTAAACCGATGAGTTGTTTACTAACTTGGACAAATAGAATAATCATGGCTGATGAAGTGACTTAAACAAAGAAAATAAAATGTTTAGATGGTGATTTGATAATAGATATTACAGGTCGCAATCAACGCCTGAAACCCTGACAGCCACTGAAGGGTAATCGTCTGCTGCTAAAAGATTTGCAAAATATTTGGAAATAAAATTTAAACGTGATTATTACTTAAAGGTATTGCTCAATATCCACCAGGGATATGGGCTTTTCCAAAACATTGATTGACTGACCTAATTTAGCTTTAAATTCTTTTGCTGCATGATATGCACTAATTAGCGTGATATGCATTTTCGGGTACTTTTCCTGCAGGTTTTCAGCAACTTTCCAACCCATCCCATCGGGCAAATTATTATCCAATAACAGAGCGTCTGGCAAAATTGATTTCATTTTCTTAAAGCCCTCGCTTAATGTATGCGCCGTATGTACTTCGTAATTTTTTCGGGTAAGGAAAAGCTTAATCATCACACACCAATCTATTTCATCGTCTACAATTAACACTCTTTTCATAACTGATGTACTTCCTAATATTGTGCCAGTTGTTTTTGAAGGGAATACAACCCAGTTTGTAGACTTTATTCCGCACCCATATTTATTAAGTGCCCCGAATAAATGGCACAATTATTTAGAGTTAAAATAAAAATGCTTTATCAATTCAACAAATTTAAAAATTATGTCAAATCCAAACAAAATTATTTTAGGCCTTTTAGGCGCAGCAGCCGTAGGTGTGGCAATTGGTATATTACTGGCACCTGATAAAGGTGGTGATGTGAGAAAAAAAATCGCTGAGAAAGCCACAGATATTGCATCCCGTATAGGCGAATTAATATCTTCGGGCAAAGAGAAACTGGAGGGCGCCGGCGATACAATTGCCGATAAATCGATGAGTTTTGCAGATTCTTTAAACGGCCGTTTCGAAAAATCTGGTAGTCAGGTTTCCTAACTCAAATTTATCTAAGATGACAAACAATTGGAGCGTACCTTACTGGTACGCTCCAATTGTTAAATAGAATATCTTTGAGATTAATGGGAGTCAATCAGCGTAGCTGTATTAAACCAATAGGAGCAAATTACCCTGATCGTTTCCACCAGTGTGTCGTAGCTAACCGGCTTTACCACATAAGTATTAGCGCCCAGGTCATAACAACGCTTTACTTCCATTTGATTTTTAGTGGTGCTAAATACAATTACTGGTATTTTACGATACAGATCGTTTGATTTGATCTTTTTCAACACTTCCCGCCCATCCATTTTAGGCATATTCAAGTCTAACAAAATAAATTTTGGGAATTGCTCATCCGCATTTTCTACCTTTATTGCCTCCAGGTAACTGATCACTTCTACCCCGTTTTCCACATAGGCCACATCCTCAGTAATGCCCGTTTCTTCCAATGCGGTTTTCATTAAGTACCGGTCATCTGCATCGTCCTCAGCTATCAATATAAAACGCCTGCTCATTAATTTCAAATTTAACAATTAAGTACTATTAGGCACTATTAGGTACGGATTAACACTCTATTCCCCGGTTTTCCGTTTCTTTAACCGAGAGATACCTTGAAATTCTTTATACAGAAAGCTATTTTCATCTGCAAATATCCTATACGCTGTTCATTGTTTACAATGATAAGATAAATTAAAATAATAAAATAGAAAAATTATACTGTTCGAAACAACATTTACAGAAAAAATAATAAGAAAATATATTAAATGGATTGATAAGTCAACATAACGCTGGATAATGGACGAAATAATCAACTATCATTCTTGCTTTGGCATACTTTTATCTTTCTATGGATAATAACTTATATTAAACATGACAAACGATCAGCAAATGCAGGATTCGGACAATGAGCTTTCTGACGAAGAAAAGCAAGCCCAGTTAAAAGCAACTCTACAGGCGGCTAAAAATGACAGTTCGGTAAAATCGGCATTGAAAAAAGAAACGCAACCTGTTAGAACGGATGATCTTTCTCCTTTACAAAACACCAGTGACACAGGCACTACAGGTGGCGATCAAAGAGCTACGGATGATGAATTAAAATTGGGAGAGCCGCCGGTTAAAAAATAAGGCTTCAAAATAAACCGATCCCTGAAAGATAGAATAAAGGTTTTAACTAAGCTAATATCGGAAAAGACAGTATAAAGCTTGCCCCCACATTTTTCTCTCCCGTACTTGATATAGATCCATTATGGTTTGACATTACCCTGCGTGCAACTGACAAGCCAATACCTTTGCCGGGGTAATCCGATTGTGTATGTAGCCGCTGAAACAAGCCAAATATTTTATCGTGATACTGCTGGTCAAATCCAATACCATTATCCGTAATGGTAACCTGGTGGTATTGTTTTACCGGAAATAATTCCCAAAAATACCTAGAGTCTTTTACCTGCTTTAATTCATATTTAACTACAATCCTTAATTCCCTTCCGGGAGATTTAAATTTTAATACATTTTCAAACAAATGTTGTACCATGGCTTTTAACTGGATTGCAGATCCTCTCAACACCGGTAATTTTCCCATTAACTGAAATTCCACATTTTCATTTTTAAAAACCTGGTTATAAACCTCTTTAAAAATATCATACAAATTAATATCAGTCAATTTATCATGCGGATTCAGCAGGTTGGTATATAATACAAGGTCGTTCAAAAGCCCATGCATCTGTTCTGTTATCTTATTTAAACGGCTTACTATGTCAAGATCAGCCTCCGGAATTTTACCACCTATTTTTTTTGTAATCAGGGTACATAATATGCGTACTTTTCTCATTGGCTCCTGCAGGTCGTGTGATGCTGCAAATGTGATCTCTTCCAACTCCTTTTTGCTATTACTTAACTCATTAATCTTAAACTTTAAGTTTTGCTGGGCAGTTAATCGTATCCCCAATTCTCTAAAGAAAACCCCAAAAGCAATTACACATATTAAAAAAGCAAGAATAAATGTAGTCCGGAAATATGACTGATTGATTCGTTGGTACTGATTTTTCTTTTCAACCCGTTCCTGTAATTTCCGCTCTTCCACTCTTCGCATTTTTGCCATATAGTCCCTGCAATTATCCATTACCAGTTGCCCTTTCCGCAAATTCTCGAAATATAACAGATCTGCCACTTTCAGCAACATATTTTCCCTCATGATTTCTACCCTGGCAGTAACGAAGCGGTTTAATTGAAAATAAAATACTTTTTGTTCATTGTTATCTAGCGTAAGCTGGCCAATTATTAGCAGGGAAGAATCAATCAAAGGCAGTGCGGATTCAAAAAGATCTTTATGCGAATTATCCTCTGTTAATAAAAAGCCCATTTGCGCAGCTTCGGCCTCTATTAATTTTTTTTCACAAAAGTTAATGGAGGAAAGAACCTGGTACGTGTGTTCCACTGCATCGATATATTGATGCTGGTTTCGGCTATTTTCCAAATAAATGATTCCAACGATTACCAATATAGAAATAGATATGCCTGATGTAATATAAATCGACCGGATGCGGTTATTAATCTTCATTGTAGGATAGGCTAATTATTGTCGAAAAATTTCCCCAAATAGGGTATTATTTTTTCAGCATGGAAATTTATTGACTTTCTTTCTGGCGAATAATCAATGAATTTCAACGTATCTGGGTTCAAAATAAAGTTTGAAGCATAATTGGAGTTGTTATTGAAGGATACTGTAAACACTATCGTAAAACCTACAATTATGCTACATCCAAATTGGCTGCAAGGGCAAAATATGAAAATTTTGTCACAGCTTATAGTAATGCCAGCATTTATTACGAAAATAAAGTGATGGTTG
>JBBQTL010000074.1:0-21528 GCA_038213285.1 Chitinophagales bacterium | reverse complement strand
TATTGGCCTTTCTATTACAATAATCCAGCAACAGGGTGGTTGCATTTAATTTCACCAGTTTAGTATCTTTTGACACCGCTCTATTCTCCAGCACGTATTTAGCCATGGATACCATGTACAACCCTACCAGGTCGTAATTGTCTCTACCAATCTTTTCAAGCATATCGGCGGTTGCAAACGAATAATCATTGGTTCCATTCATCCATTTACCGATGAAGCGCAGGCCATTCAACCGGTCCTTATTGTCTTTTTCAAACGGATTGGATAGTAAAAAATTAGCCGTTTGCAGCGCAAAAGGTTCTGCCCGTTTGTAATCGGCCGGTTTTTCAAGCGTAATCAAATCAAAATTAGGCAGGGTTTGGGCATGCACAACATTACCGCAGAAAAAAGACAGGATGATAATGATCAACTTCATAATTAAAAAAGGCTTTAAAAAATATACACCACATAATAAAGTGCATTTTTTACTACTAATACGGTGAATTTTTTTACAAGATAACAACTAATAATTAAGTTAAGCGTGAATGGTCAATTGTGAATGGTTAAAATATGGTCAAAGGTGAATGGTGAATGGGCAAAATACGAAAAGTTTGCATTCATTGATATCTATTCACTATTCACCATTGACCATCCGATAGCTATCGGATCACAAATCAATACGTCACATCAAACTTAACAGAGCACTTTTTTCACCCCACTGTAATTGTTGGTGATGACAACACACCGCATTTTCCGCTTAAACACCAATAATGGGATCAAAAAACTAAACATCATCCGCTAAATAAATCCAATATATTTGAGCCGTGAAAATCGCTAACCAGTTTCCACAATTGCCAACATGAAAAAAAATTCTATTAAGTTCCTGCTGATTGCCATTTACTTTTTTATCCTGCCCGGTTGTGCCACCAATAAAAACTTATCTCCTGCCACGGAATTGTTTGTTAATGGAGATGCACTACCAGATGCACCCGAACTGGCCCGCCGTGGCGAATATAAAGTAGGGGTTCGTACTTTGGATTTTGTAAACAAGGGGCAGGTAAATGTGTTGAAATCAAAGGGCGGCGTAGATCCCTTATATGATCGCTTGCTGAAAGTGGAAGTTTGGTATCCCGCTATACTTCCTGAAGGAAAAAAAGAACTGACCAGCTACGAGGATTCGTTTGGTAGTCCGCTGGATTCCACGAGGCCGGTAGTTCCATTTAGCTTTAGCGGCAGGGCATTAAGGGATGCTTTACCGGATACAAGGTCTGCAGCTTTTCCGTTGTTGATTGTTTCGCATGGGTACCCCGGCTCGAGGGTGTTGCTTTCTTACCTGGCTGAAAATTTAGCTTCCAAAGGATTTGTGGTATTAGCCATAGATCACAAAGAATCTACGCATAGTGATCAGCAGGGTTTTGCCAGTACCTTACTAAACAGATCAAAAGATATTTTATTTATACTGGACCAGGTAGCAGCAGCCGGTCAACCCAATTCCAATCATTTTTTATCCGGCCTGGCAGATGCCAATAACACAGCGCTGATCGGCTATTCGATGGGAGGCTATGGGGTGATGAATGTTGCTGGCGCAGGATATAGCAATCAATTAGCCGGATTCTTTTCTGCCATGGCTGGCGGTAGCAAAGCGATTGCAACCCATACCACCCATAACGCAGGATACAAAGCGTCCATTGACAAAAGGATAAAGGCAGTAGTAGCATTTGCGCCGTGGGGAATGCAACGGGGTGTATGGGATGCGGAAGGGTTAAAGGGTGTAGAGGTACCGGTGTTTTTTGTTGCCGGAAACATGGATGATATTTCCGGTTATGAAGATGGTACCAAAGCTATGTTTAAAGGAATTCAAAATGCGGATCGTTACCTGCTCACCTATCAAAACGCAAGACATAATACGGCCCCCAATCCTCCACCCGCCGCCACCATGCGGCCCGATGCTTTCGCAAAAGATTATGATCATTATGCAGAACCTGCCTGGAATGAAAAACGAATCAATAATATCAACCAGCACTTTGTTACCGCCTTCCTCGGCATTCACCTGCAACAAAAAGACTATGGCAAATACCTGCAGTTAACCGAAAAATCAAATGATAAACCATGGGCAGGATTTAAGCCACGCTCATCCACTGGTATGGAATTATTGCATGAAGTGAAGGGTAAATAAATCAGGCAGGTGGAGGTAGATTCTGCCTTCAACCATCTACAGTCAACAATCAACCATGAACATCAACTACTTTCATAAGCCCTTGCTGGTTTACGAAAGCCCATTCTCCGCCGTTGTTGTGTATGTAGCCCAGGCAATATGCGATGCAATACCAACAACAAAGCTTTCTGCTAAATGTAATTAGCGAAAGCAGGCTGTGGTTGTTGGTGATGCCATCCCCACGGCATCTTATGCAAACACACCAACCAAACGGCGGCAGAACCAGCAGCGGAAAATAATAGAAAACTGTTATTTATTCCTACCTCAAATCACAAAAACGCCAACTCATAGTAGCAATGCTGAAAGATCGTTAACTTTAACGAACACATGAATAATTCTATCAAAGAAAGTATATGGAACAATTTGGTGCATGATAAGACATACTTGAAAATCTAACAGCACTGCGCCAGGTTGGGGATCCCGGACTAAAGCTAACTTATAATCTGACAGCATATATCGCCGATGGGTAATCAAGGTGACGTCCTAAAATAAAGTAAAACATGTTTTTGAGAAAATTGACCATACTGCTTCTTTGTGTGTTATACAATTTATCAGTACCTGCGCAAAGTAAAAAAGACCAACTGTCTGAGATAATGCAAACATATCAAGGTTATAATATGTTTGATGGCGCTGTGTTGGTTGCTGAAAATGGCAAGGTTATTTATAAAGCAGCATTTGGCCAGGCAAACAGGGAATGGAACATCCCCAACAGCATCGATACTAAGTTTATGATTGGTTCAGTTTCAAAACCTATAACAGCGATGCTGCTGTTAATCCAGGTACAAAAAGGACTCATCCATTTAAATAAAACGCTGGCAGATTATTTACCGGAATTTAAAACCAAACCCGCAGGAAAGGTTACAATCAAAGAACTGTTAAGCCACACTTCCGGCTTACCCAACTATGATATTATAAAAGATTTTTTTCCGGCAATAAGCCGTCAAAACTTTACCAGGGAAAATTATATAAAAGTGTATATGGACTCAGCGCTTGCATTTGAACCGGGCACACGTTACGCTTATAGTAGTTGGGGGTATTTTACGTTAGGTTACTTAATGGAAAAGATAACGGGGAAATCCTACGCCCAATTAATGAAGGAGGATATTTTTGATAAACTCGGTATGAACCATTCGGGCTCTTATTACCATACGCAAATTGTACCCGGCAGGGCTTCAGGTTATGATTACAGTTTCGGAGGATTTACCAGTGCCGATTTCCGTGACCAGTCGAATACGATGGGTACAGGCGATATTTATTCAACCGTAGAAGACCTGTTTAAATTTCACCTCGCAATAACGAACAACACCCTAATTGGTAAAACCATCACTGATGAAATGCTGACCCCGGGAATGAGGCCGACACAATATGGATATGGTTGGTTTAATAAGCATTTCAAATATACGCCTGTTGATAGTGTAGCTGCTAATTTTCATTTGGGCATGACGGAAGGATTTATCTCCTTCATGCTGCGCATTCCTGCCACTAATAGCTTTGCTGTTATTCTTTGTAATAGTTCGCCAACGGACTTTTTTGGCATAGTGGGAAATTTGGTGAAAGTATTTTACAATAAAAAGGTTGTTATAAAACAGCCGGTTCATAAAAAAATAGAAACATTGATATCGCAGGCAGGTGCTTCCAAAGCCGTTGTAGAATTCCGGAAAATGAAAGCCGATTCATCACATTACTATATTGATTGGATTTCGATGAACTTTGTGGCCGAACAACTGCTTAGCCTGAAAAGATTGGATGATGCCAAAATAATTGGGGAGAATAATGCAGCAGAATTTCCAGATAAAGATTTAGTAATGGTAACAATGGGTAACATTTACTTAAAAATGAATCGCAAAGCAGATGCGGTTACTTATTATAAAAAAGCATTGGCAATATACCCCGGATACGAAGAAGCAAGAAACAGGCTAAAGGAACTGGAAAAATAACCATACAGAACATCCGGAGGTATACAATTTTGTTTCTTATCTTTCACACCTTGCTGGTATACGCAAGCCCACCCTCCGCCGTTGTTGTGTATGTAGCCGGGGTAATGTGCGAAGCAATACCAACAACAAAGCTCACTGCCGGATGAAAATAGACACAACATACTATAGTTGTATATGATGCCACCCGCCGTTCATCTTTTATCCCTTGCTGGCTTACATAAGCCCACCCTCCGCCGTTGTTGTGTGTAGCCCGGGTAATGTACCAGGGAATACCAACAACTCAGCTCGCTGCTGAAGATAATTAGACATACCAGGCCGTGGTTGTTGGTGATGCCACCAGCAATTCATCTCCGCACAAGCACCAACAAGGGCAATAACGGCAGCGAAACTTTCATAAACTTGCAATTACATTTTTATTACCTTACCTGCTATTCACCATCAAAATTAAATTCCTTCATAACCAAAAGCAATAAAATGAAAAGAACAATTCTCCTTTCGGTAGCAGTACTGGTTTTTGTAGTACTGGTGGCTTTCAAAAGCAATAAAAACCGGGACCAATTTGATTCAAAATATTTTGATGGTAACTGGACGTATCGCAGTTTACACAACGCTCCGGCTGAAACCCCGTTTGCTAACCTGGAATTTGCCACCGCCGTTATGCGATTTAAAAAACATACCGGAGACTCCATTTTTGGTATACTGGATATGGGACCGGGATATGCGTTAAACCTAAAGGGGAAAATCACCACCTGTAATGAAACAACCACATTCTATATTGAAGGTAGCGGTGTACCCAATAGCAACACCGCCAATTGGGAATATGACTACCAGGGATATATCGTTCCAAAATGGAAAAATGGAATACAGCAGGCCGATGCCTGTGTAGGATCTGTAATCAGGAGTAAACCGCATGGAAATGCCAAAGCAGGACAGACTGCTTCTTTCTATTTGGTAAGGCAATAAAAACTCAAACCTTCCTCTACATATCACTTAGCCATTACTGCTACCTGTGTGCAGATTTAATCAATTAAAATATTTTTTTAATTAATGAGCAAATAAAATTACAATGAAAAAATAAAAAAGGAAATTCTTTCCTGTAAAGAACTTAACAAAAAGGAGTCAATGATATTGAAACTATTTTATCAATAATATTTACCCCGGAACAATATAATTTAATCACTTCATTAATGCTAAAACATAAATGGGAAAAGATAAAAACCCTTGAGTGTAATTCAGGAGAATTTAGGGAGTATCTTGAAATCGTAAAATTTACTGACCAAACATAAACAATCTCAATTAGCCACCATTTATGACAGCGATGAACTTTGGCAAGACACACAAATAATGGACATCTTTCCTCAAATTGAAAAATAAGGCAGCAGCTAACATCGGAAGTATATTTCGCATGTAACAATAAGATTATTTACAGAAACTCCACTACTTCAGCTACTAATTCAATTCAGATTGGTGAAGTAAATTCAATGAGAAAACAAATTCGATTGTTGGGGGCAATTTATAGCAGAACATAAGCATTGCCATATATATTTGATTTAATGTTAAAAGCAAAGCCGGTGCTATTCTCAATACTGATAAAGATAACTACAGCATCGCTCTTTCCGTAAGATCAAGCCGTATATATTGAAGTTAAAAGTTGTCGGGAATTAAAAAAGGTGGACCGTTACCGGGCCACCTTTTAATACACTAAAATAACACCTGGTAATTAACCCAGGTCAAATCTGTCGAGGTGCATCACCCTGGTCCACGCCGCCACAAAGTCGTGCACAAACTTCTCCTGGCCGTCCTCACAAGCATAAACTTCTGCGAGGGCACGGAGTTCTGAGTTCGAACCGAAAATGAGATCAACACGGGTGCCGGTCCACCTGAATTCGCCTGTCTTACGGTCACTACCCTCAAACAGATCCTTTGACTCTGAAGTCTTCTTCCACGTTGTTCCAAGATCCACGAGGTTCACGAAGAAATCGTTGGTGAGTGACCCAGGGCGTTTGGTGAACACTCCGTGTAAAGCCTGCTCAAAGTTTGTGTTCAGCACACGCATACCGCCAATGAGAACTGTCATCTCCGGGGCAGTCAGCGTTAACAGTTGCGCTTTATCAATCAACATTTCTTCTGCCGATATCGTGAATTTATCTTTCGAGTAATTGCGGAAACCATCTGCATTTGGTTCCAGCACCGCAAATGATTCCACATCGGTTTGATCTTGTGAAGCATCTGTTCTTCCCGGTGTAAATGGAACGGTTGCCTGATGGCCGGCATTTTTCGCTGCCTGCTCAATACCTGCACATCCACCCAACACGATCAAATCTGCGAGTGAAACTTTTTTGACACCAGGCTGTGTACTGAATGCTGTTTGTATGCCCTCAAGCGTATCCAATACTTTTCCCAATTGAATCGGGTTATTAACTTCCCAATATTTTTGTGGTGCCAAACGAATACGGGCACCGTTTGCACCTCCGCGTTTATCGGAGCCACGAAAGGTGGATGCCGAAGCCCAGGCTGTAGATACCAGTTCAGACACAGACAATCCTGAAGCCAATATTGTACCCTTTAGTTCAGCAATATCGGAATCGCTGATCAGTTGATGCGTTACGGCCGGCACAGGGTCCTGCCAGATCAGTTCTTCTACAGGCACTTCCGTGCCAAGGTAGCGGACCCGTGGCCCCATATCCCGGTGTGTCAGTTTGAACCAGGCCCTGGCAAACGCATCCGCAAACTCATCAGGCTGCTCAAAGAACCGTCTTGAAATTGATTCATAAATGGGGTCAGCTTTCAGGGAGATGTCTGTTGTAAGCATGAATGGTGCATGACGCTTTGAAGGCTCGTGCGCATCGGGTACAGTATCGGCGCCAGCGTCACCTTTTGGTTTCCATTGATTGGCACCAGCAGGGCTCTTTGTCAGTTCCCATTCGTAACCGAACAGGTTCTCAAAATAGTTATTGCTCCACTTCGTTGGTGTGGTAGTCCAGGCTCCTTCAAGACCGCTGGTAATCGTATTAACTCCATTACCGCTTCCTAAGGAATTTTTCCAACCCAGGCTTTGTTCTTCAATATCGGATCCAGCGGGTTCAGATCCAACGTATTTTCGCGGATCGGCGGCTCCATGAGTTTTGCCGAATGTATGTCCGCCGGCAATCAGCGCCACCGTTTCTTCATCATTCATTGCCATGCGTGCAAAAGTTTCCCGGATATCACGGGCAGCCGCAAGCGGATCAGGATTTCCATTAGGGCCTTCCGGGTTCACATAGATCAGCCCCATCTGAACAGCAGCCAGCGGATTCTCGAGGTGACGGTCACCGGTGTAACGGGTATCTCCCAGCCACTCTTTCTCAGCGCCCCAATAAATATCTTCCGCAGGCTCCCAAACATCCTCCCTTCCACCGCCGAAACCAAAGGTCTTGAAGTCCATCGACTCCAGGGCACAGTTACCGGCGAGAATCAGCAGATCGGCCCATGAAAGTTTCCGGCCATATTTTTGTTTGATCGGCCAAAGCAGTATGCGTGCCTTGTCAAGGTTTGCATTGTCAGGCCAACTGTTCAGTGGTGCAAAACGCTGTGTTCCTGCACCTCCGCCACCACGTCCGTCGGAGATGCGGTATGTGCCCGCACTGTGCCAGGCCATCCGAATAAAAAACGGCCCATAGTGACCGAAGTCGGCCGGCCACCAGTCCTGCGACGTGGTCATCAGGTCAAAGATGTCTTTCTTCACTGACCCCAGGTCAAGGGTCTTGAATTCTTCGGCATAATTGAACGACGCTCCCATCGGATTGGACAAGGAAGAATGTTGACGAAGGATATTTAACCTTAATTGATTTGGCCACCAGTCGTGGTTCCTTGTGCCACCACCGGCGATTTGTTTAAGCGTTCCACTTGTAAACGGACACTTCGTTTCATCGTTCACCTGATTCGATGGAGTCTCCTGGGATGTGATGTTTTCCATTTTCTTAAAGATTGATATATTGTTAGTAATGATTAAAATGCAATAATTCTATGTACTTAATAGCTTCATTCCGATACGCCACTAAAGTTATGGTAAATTTAAAATGCATTTAAGACTTCGGATATAATATTCAACATATAATAGTCAACATATAATTTACCAATGAAAAAACGCAGTAAAGATTGGATTGTTTAATCCTTTGCCAATATTATTACGACTTTTCCGGTAACGAACCTGATGCATTTAGTCCAGATGTATCACCCGGATGTTTTCATTGTTGAAACAAAATGATGTCTAATGCATACTCACTAAGAAATAACATGTTTTACTGGTTGCAATTTTATTCACAGACCGTTGTATTTGATTCACTTCACTCCCGTTTACTTTTAAACAATTTTGATAACTGGAAAAATATAGAATTAAAACGAACGATAATTAATTAAGTAAAGTACGCCGGCTAATTGGTAGTTGACATAATTTACTTTTAAATTTACAGCATGTTCGACCGCATCAATAAACATGTATTAAAACACGTAAGCCTTTCTAAGGAAGAAATTGCCCTGTTTAATTCCTTACTGGAATTTAAAAAAATGCCAAAGAAAACCATGCTGCTGCATGAGGGTGATGTCTGCAATTTTGAAGCATTTATCAACAGAGGCTGCATCCGCAATTATTATATTGATGAAGCATGGTGCAGAAGTTATACTACAGTTTGCTATAGAAGACTGGTGGGTGAGTGATATCGCAAGCTTTCACACACATGCGCCAAGCAATATGTTTATTGAAACGATGGAAGAATGTGAATTGCTGGTACTTTCACCACAAACAAAAGAAGCGCTTTTGACAAAAGTACCCAAACTGGAAAGGATGTTTCGCCTGATGGTGCAAAAAAACTTGACTGTTTTGCAAAAGCGTTTTTTAAATACCATCACCACCACTGCCCAGGAAAAATATATCGACTTCCTGTACCGCTACCCCAGCATTCCTCAGCGGGTTGCCCAACACTATATCGCTTCCTACCTCGGTATATCCGCAGAATTTCTTAGTAAAGTGAGAACAAAACTTGCAAAGAAATAATAGATAGTTTGTATTTTCATCTGTCAGATATCGGATCTGCGAAGCAAACTGATAAGAATACTGGTGCTGATTTATTTCGAAATTTTATCCAATTTAAATATTCTTTCCATGGCAGATAACAACAATGACGACCTGGTAATTTCTTATCTCAAAATCAGGAAAGCAATTGGCTGGATGGGCATGCTGTTGCCCTTTATTTTACTGATCGGAAACTACGCGATCAATAAACTTAATTTACTGAATAATGCATTTTTCTTAAATGCAACCTGTAGCGGAGTTTATAAAGCAGCTGACTCATTTAAATTCTCTGTCAGTCACTATTACTACAGTACCGTAGGTGAATTATTTACCGGTGTTTTATGTGCGGTGGCGTTATTTATGTTTTGCTATAAAGGTCATGCCTTGCGTACCGGCGAAAAAGGGCTTTCAGATAATACAACTACCAACCTGGCAGGATTTTTTGCATTAGGGGTAGTTATTTTTCCAACAGGCTCTGTTAGTTGTATCGGAGATAATCTTCGTACGTTTACCAGCAGCATGAACACCGGCTATATTCATTTTACAATGGCTACCTTATTTTTCATTACTTTAGCGCTGATGTCAATGGTTAATTTCAGGAGAACCGGAGACCGGGTTTCGTTTGGAAAGAAAGAAAACCATCAACTCTTTTTTGTATGTGGAATTGTGATGCTGCTATGCATTGTATTGATATTTGTTTACAGCGTATGGCCGGCGCTGCAACGCAGTTGGTTGAAGAAAATACACCCTGTTTTTTGCCTCGAGGCAATCGCTTTAATATTCTTTGGTATCTCCTGGCTTGCAAAAGGACGAACCGATTTTGCATTCATTCCAAAGAAACTGAACCTGGCTAAATAAATGAGGGTATAAGAATAACACGAATTTCATGGTTAATTAATTTAAGGAAATATTACCTTTAACAAAAATAATCAAGACATGGAAACTCAATTCTCTATAGATCAAATCATGCAACGATATCAATTGCCTGTTGACAGAAACCTCCTGTATTCATACGAAGAACTTCAACGGTCAAAGATTGACCAGGATTTTATTTATACATTGCTTCATACTTTTGAAGATGAAAATACATTTTCCGAAACGGAATATCAACATTTTCCGCTCGAAACAATCATTGACTATATCCGAAAAACACACCGGTATTACCTTTCAAAAAAACTTTGTGAGATAGAGCAAAGCATCGACATCCTGCTGAAAGATTATTCCGGCAGCCATCCTTTATTAAATATTCTCAACAATTTTTTTTCCGCATACACTGCCGATTTAACTTCACATATCAAACTGGAAGAAAGCCATCTCCTGCCTTATATTCTTTGCCTGTTAAAATTTGAGAAAGGTGAAAGCGAAGCCGAACAATACGTCACCGCAACAAAAAATTATTCACTAAAAACATTTACAGAGGGCCACCACGATACTGAAGAGGATTTATCGAATGTCCGAAACGCAATCATGAACTACCAGCCACCTTCCACTAACCAAACCCCTTACCGTATTCTACTATCACAGTTACACGCATTTGAAATGGATCTTGCTGTTCATGCATTGATTGAGGACAGGGTTTTAATTCCCCGGGCATTGCAGTTGGAAAAAAAGTTAAAGAGCCTTTTCAGCAGCAAAATATAATTGGATTAATTCTCCGGTGCAAATCTTAAGAAGTGCGCCCATCGAACATTTTTTGTTAAAGCCGGATGAGGGATGTTGGATATAAATGCCACCAACATGCACCAGTTGTTGGTGATGCCACCCGCAGGGTAACTTCCGCACGAACACCAACAACGGCGATAGTATACCTAAACCTACCCACCGCCGTTGTTGTGTATGTAGCCTGGGCAATGTGCGAAGCAATACCAACAACAATGCTCACCGCCGGATGTAATTGGTTCCAACATGCAAGAGTTGTTGGTGATGCCACCCGCACGGCAACTTCCGCACAAACATCAACAACGGCGATGGTATACTTAAGCCTACCCACCGCCGTTGTTGTGTATGTATCCTGGGCATTGTGCGAAGCAATACCAACAACAATGCTCACTGCCAGATGTAATTGGTTCCAACATGCAAGAGTTGTTGGCGGTGCCACCCGCAGGGTAACTTCCGCACAAACATCAACAACGGCTATAGTATACGTAAGCCCACTCTCCGCCGTTGTTGTGTATGTAGTAGAATAACCCCCTGATGAAATCGCCAGTGAGACTGTTTTTTAGCAATCATTGAAACGGGGGAATCAACCTTGTATTGATTAAATCATTTTTGATTGATCACCGTTTCAATGATAATAAATTCGCAACCAGGAGTGATCTTTAACCGGATTGAAGTGGTATCCCAAATCCCAACTGCCTCCCGTTTACCGAGGGTAATTTGTTCATTGATGGAAATTTGACCTTCCATCATAAACAGGAAAACCGCTTTGTTGGCTTTATTAAAATGGTAATCCATTTCCGTTTCCTTATCAAAATAACCAAGGCTGATTTTTGCATTCTGGTTGATCCAGCAATGCCCCAATCCCTCCTCGCAGTTAACGATGATAGTTAGTTGGTTAACACGTTGTAACCTTGGAAATTCCCTGGCCTGGTACCGGGGCCGGATATTGTGCAGTTTGGGCTCAATCCATATTTGTAAAAAATTTACTTCTTCATCACCTACATTCCATTCCTCATGTCGTAGTCCGCTGCCCGCCGACATGATTTGCACACCCCCTTCCTTTACCGTATTCACGTACCCCATATCATCCTTATGGTTCATGGTGCCTTTTAACATCACGGAAATGATTTCCATGTTTTGATGTGGGTGTAAACCAAAACCCCGCCCTACTTCTACCGCATCGTCATTAAATGCGATGAGGGTTCCGAACGCTGATTTTACCGGGTTATAAAAATCACTGAAGCTGAATACAAAATTACTTTTCAGCCACCCGATGTCTTTCCGGCCTCTTTCAGACAGTGGGTATAATTGATATTGCATAAAAAAATTTGAGTAACTCAATTTACATCATCGTCATTAAATAATGCCGTTTAAAAGTGACAGCTTTCAAAAAGCTGTCACCTTTAAAAATATCGGCCTCCGTTTTTCTTTAAGATAAGAGAAAGATTTACATTCAGCCATCCATTTTAATTTTATGACAAATTTTGCCGGTACCACTGTTCAGGATACAACTATTACTAACATAGCTTCTACCCGGGTAGCCTCTGTTGATGTGTACCGTGGTTTTGTGATGTTGCTGATGATGGGCGAAGTACTCTCCTTTTCAAAAGTATCCGAAGCATTGCCTGGCAGTTCCTTCTGGCAATTGCTGGCTTTTAACCAAAACCATGTAGAATGGATGGGTTTGTCTTTACATGATATGATTCAGCCATCATTCACCTTCCTCGTCGGCGTTGTATTACCATTCTCCATCGCGGGCAGAAAAAATAAAGGAGCCACTCATTCGGCGATCCTGCTGCACAGTATCAAACGCTCACTCATCCTGGTCTGTCTCGGTATATTCCTTCGATCCATACACTCCCGTGAAACCAATTTTACTTTTGAAGATACCCTTACCCAGATTGGCCTTGGCTATACCTTGCTGGTACTCCTGGGTTTTTGTTCACGACGGATACAGGTGCTGGCGCTGATCCTTTTGCTGGTCGGCTATTGGCTCCTGTTTGCCATTTACCCCTTACCCGGTGCAGGATTTGATTATAGCGCTACCGGTACCACAGCCAGTTGGGAGCACAACCTGCAGGGCTTTGCAGCGCACTGGAATAAAAACACCAACGCTGCCTGGGCTTTTGACAGATGGTGGCTGAATCTTTTTCCACGGGAGAAAATATTTCAATTTAATGAAGGCGGTTATGCTACGCTTAGCTTTATCCCCACACTGGGCACGATGTTGCTGGGACTGGTAGCAGGCAATATTTTACAATCCACCAAAATGCCTGCAAAAAAATGGAAGTCTTTTCTAATTGCCGGGTGCAGCCTCCTGGCATTGGGGGCAATCATCCATTTTACCGGTATTAACCCCATCATAAAACGGATATGGACACCCGCCTGGACGATCTTTAGCGGAGGTATTTGCTTTCTCTTACTTACTTTTTTCTACCTGGTAATTGATATATGGAATTATAAGCGCTGGTCTTTTTTCCTGGCGGTGATTGGCGTCAACTCCATCGCTGCCTATTGTATCACTGATGGTGGCGTCCTGTCATTTATCAGGAAGTCTTTATACATTCACTTCGGTAGTCAATATGACCAACTTTTTGGAAATGCCTACGCCACCCTTGTCAGCGGTGCATTGACTTTATTTTTTGTGTGGCTGATTTTGTATTGGATGTATAAAAATAAAGTTTTCATTAAAATCTAACCTGAAAATCCCCTCCGTTTCCATCCACATTAATGGTTACCGTATGCGTATCAGCAGACAAATTATACACGACGGCTTCAATGGAAACAACCTGTTCAGCGCCATTGCCAACAGTGATTAAATAGTACCACCTGTGCGTTGCAGGTAGCTCTGTCAATTTCCATAATAACCTGATACCTTCTTCATTCATTCCCTCAATGAAGCATTTTAAAATGGCCCCTCGTTCTATGAAGCGCATCCCATTAATTCAAAATGCACAGCCACCTGCACAAAAGTGTGAATCCTGCAACTTATATCTACGATTATGTAACATTTATGTTCATAAATGAACTAACCTTTACACAATTATATAACAGACATCCTTCATTGTACAAAAATAATCACTATGCAAACATTCGAAGAGCAAATTGGCCTGGCAAAACCTGGTGAAAAAATGCAGTTATCAAAAAGCGAAAACAGCAACCGCAACCCTGGATTGCGGGCGTTGCTGTCAATTAAAAATTTTAGTGCAGCACTGGAAAAGGATTATTCACAATTGATTCAAATTGAAAACGACCTGAAAGAAGTGAATAAAAACGGACGGCTGATTATTGAAGAAAACGCTGCAGCCGAAGCCGGTGAAAAATGGAAGTTGATTGAAACAGAGATGAACAATGCTGTTGCCGCTATGAACGATACATTGGATGTGGCAAAAGAAAAGATAACTAAATCCGAAAAAGATAATTTCACTGCATTGTGGAGCCAGTTAGCCTTACACTTAAAAGCATTCAAAGACAGTTCAAAAAAATCAGGCGATGCTGGGTTTGAGTTACTACCAGCAACTGCACACGAACAATGGGAAAAGGATTTTTTACACTTTGAACAACCGTTGGTAGATTTAGTGGCTGCGCATGTGGAATCATGCAGAATTTTACTGCAAATGATTGAACGATATACCCCTGATGAACTGAATGTAATTACGAAAATTATTGTAGACCAGGTGCCTGCGGATTTCACTTATGAAGAAGCCGTAATTTATCAACAGGATTATTTTAAATCCCTGGTTAATTTTAAAAAGGAATTTAAAGAAGAAAAAAATCTATGGGATAAGTTCCTGGATATTTTAGCAGGAGGTACCCATCAGCCACCATCCGAACGGGTGATGCTGGAAAGATGGATTGAAGGAGAAAAGGGGGACCTGTAAATATTTAAAAAAAAACACCAATCATGTATAGATCGAAGCACTATACCCGATCGGTGTTTTTAATTGAAATCCGGAATATTAATAAACAAAAAAGATCAGTAACGATAGCTAGTTAGGGATAAATTTGTGACTTTGCCATTTGTTTAATAAAGATAAATTGTTCAAGGGTGCGACGCCAATGAAGCTTAATTAAAATACTGCTGCTTGGTTCATAAAAAAAACACTGCGTTTTTTTATCCCTTGTGCAGTTTAGGAAATTTCAGTTTAAAACAACCTGGGTAGATGGTTGCAATAAAAAATCTATTTACCCGGCATAGATGGCCTTACCTCTATCTTACTCGGCAATGTCCGTGGATTCATTTTCAACAGGTCGGCCACCAATTCACCAATATCTTCGGGCTGAATCTTCCAGGCATCCGCATCGCCAGGTACATGATTATTAAAATGAGTGGCTACTGAACCCGGCATAATGGTAGATACTTTTACCCCATATTTGCGCAAATCCAGCATGACGGCCTGTGTAAAGCCCACCAGTCCAAATTTACTCGCATTGTAAGCAGACGCTGTTTCAAAAAAATTGGTACCTGCCAGGCTGGCGATGGTAATGATATATCCTTTGGATTGCTTTAATGCATCGATACTTGCTTTTACACTATTGAAAACGCCGGTCAGGTTGGTATCAATTGTTTCTTTCCATTCCTGCTCCGTTATACTTTCAATATTGGCAAAATGACCAACACCGGCATTGGCTACCAATACATCCAATTGACCAAAATGGGCTAGCGTTGCCTGTATGGCAGCCGTTTCTGAAGCCATCGAACTCACTTCAGATGCGAGGGCCAGCACTTTTGAAGGATCATTACTTAAGGATGCGGCGGCCTGTTCTGCGGCAGCCTGGGTTCTGCTGGTGATGGCTACTTTCATACCATTGGCCAGCAGGGTTTGCGCAATACCATAGCCTATACCCTTACTACCCCCGGTAATATAGGCAACTTTATCAGATAGATTATTCATTGTGTATGCAGTTTGATTTGATAGATTTTTAAGCAACAAATTAGGTTGCCGGTGCAAGTTAATGGAATTATTTTTTTGATTTGATGGTACCTGGAGGCCTGGTAAAATACAGTCGCAATACTGTTGGAAGCAGTAGGTATAAGATTCCAATCCTGCCGCCTTTTTAGATGAATCGGCGATCTTCTCAAATATTATTTAGCAGGTAGATTTGAAACACCTTCTGACTAAAAAACATTTCTAGAATAAAATTGAAGGCCCGGATAAATATAGTGAGTGCGGGGTATTAATTACCAGTATCGATATAAAAATGAATTGTTGATTAACGGACTTATAAAATATCCTGTTACACCTTTCGCAGGCGTAACAGGATATCTTTGTTTAAGCAACCTGGTCACGCAGCGATTTAATTTCGTCGTGCGATTCCATTAACAATTCTTTTTGACCACTGATCATTTCGTGCAGAAACTTCGGGAGATCTTCATCTTCCAGCGCCTCCTTGTAAGCCTTCTGGGCCGCATCTTCTCCAGCTTCGCAATTTTCAAGGATACTGTGCCTGTCATTGCCAGAAAAAACGGCTTTCAGGTCCATCCATACCCGGTATATTTTCCCGCTGGTCATGGTTCCTTCTGCCATCTCTCCACCCAATACCTGCACCTCTCTGCCCAATGCATTACGCAATTCCCTGCTTTCATCAATCATTTTTTCAAACAACACAATAAGATCCAGGTCTTCATTGTGAGCGGCATGCTTTTCCTTCAGTTCTTCCATTGCTTTTTCATAGCCTGCAATGCGATCGTTGTTAATAAGGATCAGATCATTTAAAGTTTCTATTGTTTCTTTTGTATTTTCCATGATTTGTTTTTTTTATTGTTGATTCAATTTCATGCCAGCAATTTTATAGTTTGTACTATGTACAATTGCTTGCAAAATGGGGTGTATTTGCCACATTTTTAGCATCTTCCCCATTAATGTACTCAAGATCATGTGAGCGGCTATTGCAGGGCCGTCTTCTACAATCCGACAAATTATGTAACCGTTGAGTTTGAAGTTCCTGGAATCTTTAACTGGATATATGACCAGGCATTTAAAGGCATTACATACGCAAGAAATTTACTGACCTGTAAAGAAAAAGCGCCAACACTTACCAGCGAAGAAAAAGAACCCGTTTGATAACCGCAGAAGTCAATAAATATGTATTTTGCCTATCAGCAACTCTACATAAACTAACTATTCAACATGAAAAGTGAACAAATTCAAACATTGCATCCTCAACCTGGAAAGATAAATAAGCTTAATTCCATGGATAAATACAACCATACCGAGTTGATGGAGAAGTTGTATGACAATGTAAAAGACAATTTTGAAGGTGGTGTTCAATAGTATGGTGAAACGGTAAAACTTGATTTGGAAGCGAGAAAAATTATTGAACGAACAGGAACGAAACCTGATAAATACCGGTTGCAAAAAACGAAGCGATATTAATGAGGCCTGACCGTTCCAAAATGTTTCTACGCATCCTATTTAATAAATGCCCTCATACCTATTCCGAAAAAAGGCTTATCGCAATAATTCGCATTTATATATACCCGGCCAAGATACCAGTCCTTTCCCAATTCGAGAGTATAAATGGGCTTAACTGCGTTTACTTGTTTGATTTCTCCGTCCACTTCATCTTTATAAAACGAAGAAAAGTCTTTTACTGAATACGAAGCATAACCAATGGTTGGCGTAATGCTAAAGTTATCTTTCTCTTTGTTACTTAATAAAATTCGTTTACCTACTGACAGGTTAAAAAGTGCTGGTACATCTTCCCTTGTTGGATGCACATTGTATCCTGCATTTATTTCTATGCCTGGTTCGGAAGCAAGAT
The DNA here is from genome assembly GCA_038213285.1 of Chitinophagales bacterium. GTDB lineage: Bacteria > Bacteroidota > Bacteroidia > Chitinophagales > Chitinophagaceae > Ferruginibacter. Next base: position 3,923 of record JBBQTL010000074.1, on the reverse strand, counting down.
AACCGATTGAGAAGCCTGCGCCTTTTGAAGTTGCAGCAATTGATAGATAGGGCTGGGCCGGTGAGGTAATGGCTGTAGCCAGGATCATCACACAAAATAATATTTTCATGGTTTTTGTTGTTTTGATAAGTAAGGATTATCAGCAGGTTGGTATTGGCTGCAAACTATTGTCGTGCAACTACTACCAACCGTAACAAAGACCATGTATTATTTCAGTTGTTCAGAAAAAAAAGGAAAATAAGATATAACCTATTCTCAGCTTAGGTTTGCTTATGTTGTACCTAATCCAGTAAAATTATTATTAAATGAACTTGAATGATGACCGCTCAATTTTTCAACATTCGCAACTCACGAATCCCCAGTGGCATCGCTCCTTGCACCTCACTGTAATATTTGTAACGGTCAGTCTGTTTCCAATGCAACATCTTTGCATGTAAAGAAAGAAGTTAACAATGGAGATATTTGGTTATTTACTGGCAGCATTGGTTGGCATCTCGCCAGGCTTAATTGGGGGCGGTGGTTCCATATTAACCGTGCCCATATTAGTGTATGTGATGGGACTGAATCCTGTATTGGCAACTTCCTACTCCCTGTTTATAGTAGGTTCAACTTCCCTGGTGGGCGCAGTTAATAATTATTACAAAGGCTTTGTAAATATAAAAACAGCTTTGCTTTTTGGCGCAAGCTCTATAACCACCGTGTTTATCACCCGCAAATTATTAATGCCGCTAATTCCATCAGTACTATTTAGTTCCGCCCATTTCCGCATCACACAATCAATGGCAACCATGGTATTGTTTGCCATTTTAATGCTGTTGGCTTCCATTGCCATGATCACCAATAAAGATGAAGCCTCTCCCACAAAAACGGTCACCGTACCATACAATATCAATATTGCCAGTTTGTTGTTCTTTGGCATCCAAATTGGGCTTGCAACCGGGTTTTTAGGTGCAGGCGGCGGATTTTTATTAATCCCGGCGCTTGTGCTGCTACTGAAAATGCCAATGAAAAATGCCATTGGCACCTCATTACTCATTATAGCACTCAATTCCCTCATCGGCTTTACCGGTGATATCGGGCATTATATCATCGACTGGAAATTCCTGATCATCATCACCCTGGTTGCAGTGGCCGGAATATTCATTGGCGGCTTGCTGGCAAAAAAGCTGGATGGCGAAAAACTTAAAAAGGGCTTTGGCTGGTTTGTTATTGATGGGTTTTTACATTTTAGTGAAGGAGATTATTGTTATGTCTGGGTAAATGTCACTGGCTATATAAATAATACCTTAGATTGCCATTATCCGAATGCAACAAAAGTTACCAATTAACACAAAATCATTGTGCAACTTTACATTCATAAAATAAAAAAATAGTACCATGAATATAGAACAAATTTATACCGGTTGTTTGGCTCAGGGAGCGTATTATATCACCAGTAAGGGCGAAGCGGCTATTATTGATCCGCTTCGTGAAACAGAACCTTATACCAGGAGGTTGCAAAAAGACGGCGTTCAATTAAAGTATGTTTTCGAAACTCATTTTCACGCTGATTTTGTAAGCGGCCATGTGGATTTAAGTAAAAAAACCGGCGCTCCCATTGTATATGGGCCAAATGCCACCTGTGAGTTTGAATGTATTTCAGCTAAAGACGGCGAGGAATTTAAGGTGGGTGATGTAACAATAAAAGTACTGCATACACCGGGCCACACGATGGAAAGCACCACCTACCTGCTAAAGGATGAAAACGGAAAGGACCATGCGATATTCTCCGGCGACACGTTGTTTTTAGGAGATGTGGGCCGTCCGGACCTGGCTCAAAAAGCGGCACACATGACACAGGATGAATTAGCAGGTTTGTTGTATGACAGTTTGATGAATAAAATAATGCCATTGGCCGATGATGTAATTGTTTATCCGGCACATGGTGCCGGCAGTGCCTGTGGAAAAAACATGATGAAGGAAACAGTAGATAGCCTGGGGAATCAGAAGCGAATGAATTATGCATTGAACCAACCCAATAAAGAAGCTTTTGTTAAAGCAGTAACAGAAGGGTTGCTTCCACCTCCCGCCTATTTTGGCTTAAATGTGGCGATGAATAAAAAAGGCTATGAAAGTTTTGAATCTGTTTTAAACAATGGTATGCAGGCTTTAACGCCGGATGAATTTGAAGCCGTGGCAGAAAATACCGATGCGTTGATTTTGGATACCAGGGCCAACACCGATTTTTACAAAGGCTTTATTCCCCAATCGGTTAATATTGGTTTAACCGGTGATTTTGCCCCCTGGGTGGGCGCACTGATTGTAGATGTAAAACAGGCTTTGTTATTGGTGACTGATGAAGGAAATGAAGAAGAAACAGTAACCCGGTTGAGCCGGGTGGGCTTTGACAATATACTGGGGCATTTAAAAGGAGGCTTTGCTGCCTGGCTTGAATCCGGTAAAGAAGCCGACCTGGTAGATAGAATAACCCCCAACCAATTTTCAAAGGAAGTGGAAATTGGAAAGGATAAAATCATTGATGTTCGAAAAGAAACTGAATATGCCACATCACATGTTGAAGATGCCTGGAACAGGCCATTGGCCTATATCAACGAATGGGTGAAAGAGATTAACCCGGAAGAACATTTTTACCTGCATTGCGCCGGCGGTTACCGAAGCATGATGGCGGCTTCAATATTACAAGCCCGTGGCTACAGAAACTTTACAGAAGTAGAAGGCGGCTTTGATGCAATCAGCAAAACCAATGTCCCCAAAACAGATTTTGTATGCCAGACTAAGGTAATGAAAGCATCGTAAACGGAATAGTCAGGATGATAAGTAAAATATAAGATGGAAAACAAAGGCAGCTGAAGGGTTGCCTTTATGTTGCTATTTCACCGGCGCATTCTGTAAATCAGTAAATCATCATTTATATTACCAGTTTGAAATTGACTAAAAAATATACCGGGCCTTCGTGATGACCCGTGCTCTTCTTCCCTATTTTTTTGCAAACACCACATGCCACATGCCCCTTAGATCACCCGCTTTGTATCCCTTCGCCTGGTCGGTTGGATATAGGGAATCAATTACCGGTAACAAGTCAATTGGCATTTCCTTTCCGGGTGTTCCGTGGCAATTCAAACACATACTTTGCATTAAAATTGGGTTGTAGTAATGAAACTCCTTGTTGCGGGAAACTACTACTGGCTTTAGCGAATCTTTATTGGCCAGCAGGATTGTATATTTTTCCCATTCAATTTTATCAAAGTCAGAAAGTCCATTTTTTGAATTCCTGTTTTTATCAGATACCCGGCCAACAGTAATTCCTTCGGATGCATAGCTGGTTGTAATGGGCAACGCCTCCATATTACAAAATCTCAAAGCTCCTGCAAGCCCCTTCTCCCCGATTGTTTTTACCAGCGTATTACGCAGTGTGTCAAAAGTAATTTTTACAATACTGTCGCCTTTGGAAATATAAGTGGCTGGTTCGTCTTCATTTTGCCTGTTATTGCCTGTGGGATTAGATATGCATGCTGTAACAAACAATATAATTACTAAACAAAAGCTGATTTTTTTCATATACAATCTTGTTAATGGTGGATCGTGATAGCACTGTATAAAGGTAGCTATATAGAATTTTTTGGGGGCATCTATATTTTTGTTCGATGTATTTCAATTGGTCGCATCGGGTAAAATTTTAAAGTAACAAAAGTTACTTACTATGCCGTAATAGCTTGATAAATTTGCATTAAAAAATCATTCTATGGCAACGATTAATATAACTACACAAGACTTTAAAGACAAGGTATTTAACTACACAACAGAACAGGACTGGAAATACCAGGGCACACTACCAGCCATCATAGATTTTTACGCAGACTGGTGCGGACCTTGTAAAATGGTAGCCCCCATACTGGAAGAACTTTCCAAAGAATATGAAGGCA
>JBBQTL010000073.1:0-21589 GCA_038213285.1 Chitinophagales bacterium | reverse complement strand
TATTTTCCCGTAAGCATTGGGCCACCCGAAACCACAATAGTCGGCAGGTTTACACTACAGGCACCCATCACCAGGGCCGGTGTGGTTTTATCACAGCCACATAGTAATACAACACCATCCAACGGATTTGCCCTGATGGATTCCTCTACATCCATACTTACCAAATTTCGGTAAAGCATAGCCGTGGGTTTCATTAATGTTTCCCCCAAAGACATAACAGGAAATTCTAAAGGAAATCCACCGGCTTCCAGAACACCCCTTTTAACGGATTCGGCAAGTTCTCTAAAATGTGCATTGCAGGGCGTTAGCTCCGACCATGTATTACATATGCCAATAACGGGCTTGCCTTGAAATTCATAGGAAGGAATACCTTGATTTTTCATCCACGCTCTGTATATAAACCCGTCTTTACCTTTCTTCCCAAACCACTGCTGGCTTCTTAATTGTTCTTGCATTTACTTTATTTTATAGTTTACCTAAGAGTTCGATGCTGTACCGTAATCCCCACCCTGCTTCCTCAAATATTCTTATGAAAAAACAGCGATGCTAACACATTGAACATTCCTATTAATACTTTACTGTAACCGGGCTGGCAAATCATTTCCTGGTTGGTGCCTACTTAATAACGGTTTCGGTACTAAAATTAAAAATCGCTTGTAGAAACAGGCGATTTAAACGATTGCTTTCTTAAATGATATTATCATTTAAGAAATTAAAATATAAAAAATAGTTTATTTGACTCAGTTTGTAATGCATTTAAAACAATGATAAACCAGCACACCAAAAGGGTTTGAAATTTCCTTTAGGAAATGAAAGTAAAATAAATTGGTATGGTAAATTGTTCTTTGATTATCAAAATTTGTAACGCGTTTATCTTCTGTCAAAAATTTGCAATCGCTATCCATAAAACGCTATTTTAAACAGGAACAAGGTTTACCGGCTCTACTTTCCCGTTGATAAACAGGATTTTTACACACGAATAATTCGCCAAAAAATAATAATGGTTAGTTTTAAAAAAAATTGAAACAGAATTGGTTGTGCATCCGTCAACTATTTCACTACATTGAGCAAACTATTCATTTCACTCTGAATAGGTGTGGAGGTGTGAACCCCTTTTTTTGGCACTTTTAGTTTTGCAGTCCATACAATAGCATTTAAAACCAATTTCCTGAAATCATCATTCATCCAATTATTGTGCATATGGCCGCCCGTGAAGCCAACTCCCCGCCCGCCGTCTGGCCGTTCAAACGCCCAGGCCAGTATTTGTGGAATACCTTTGTCAATATCTTCCCGTACAAATGGATTATTATCGTGAGACCCGTCCGGGCGGTTTAATGTTGATTTAGGCGGAAGCGTAACCAGTAGCGGGAAAACGTTCTTCATCCCATCCTTAAAACGCATGTGATAATACCATTCGTCTTTTGCTTCAAACGGTTACACCCCACTTGTGACGGCATGGGTCGGAATTTTTTTGAATTCCGCATTCCAAAACGGATTTACTGACCAGTAAGGTTCGAAATAGCCGCCGACCCATTTTAAAAAATTATTTCCCTTTTCCCCCTTTGGTAATTCTACTGCATAATGCAACAACACAAGCCCGGCGCCTTGTTTCATCAGCTTGTCTATTTCTTCCAGATGTGGTATAATCATGTGACCCTCCCCGCCATCACAATAAATAACGATGGCATCGGCATCAGCAAGCACTGAAGTGTCGCCCGGCCAATTCGTATCGTATACTATCGCATTAATATTTTCTGTCTGCTCATTGAGCAGCTTTGCAAGCAGTGTGCATCCCCCTTTAAATTCATGTTCACCCTTGCCATGACTTGGCGCTCCGGCTATAAATACAACTTTCTTTTTTTCTTTTTTCGGTTTTTCACTATTTGTTGAATCATTAGCAGCAGCGTTCACGACAGGACAAAGGAACACAATAATAAAAATAAGGAATACGAACAAATTTTTTGTGGTTTGCATACCAATGATTTAAGCGTTACTACAAGAGTTTTAAAAAATTTAACAGGCCATGTGGGGATTAACCGGCATGCGCTGGATTATTTCTTTGTAAGTGTAGTTAAATATTGAACTACATCTGCCTGCTCCTGACTGCTCAATGTTTCATATAATGGCGGCATCAACGATTCCCTTAACTCCTTGATATTTTTAATATCCACGATTTTTATTTTTTGAATTGTGCCGCCCGGGTATTTCAGTTCAATATCCGCTTGGGTTTTGCTTGAAATAATGCCAGTAAGCACAGTGCCGTTTTTAAGGAGTATCTGCGATGTTTCATATCCAAATGAAATAGCTGACGAAGGGTTAACCAGCGCATTGAACAAACCTTCTCTTGGCAGTTTTGAACCAATTTCTGATAGTTTCGGTCCAAAATCTTTTCCTTCTCCCCGAACCTGGTGGCATACACTACAGGCAGTTTGAAAAAGGATGGCTCCATTTTTAACCTCACCCTTCAGTGGCAGCAAAGAGGCGATTGAAGGAGTTTGTTTTTCATCATTCACATTTTTACCACCTGGTAAATAGGTTACCGCTTTTTTATAAATGCCACTGCGTTGACCACCTTTAACACCTTCCACTATTGTTGGTAATAATTCCGGGGGTACCTGCTTGTCACGTAAAAGATCAATTACCCGGTCTTCTCCTCCATAGCTTTTACCAATCATTTCAGCCGCCTTGGTACGAATCGGTTTACTGTATTTATCAGATAATAGAATTTTCTGCAAAAGATTAATAGACTCCGTGTAGCCAACATTTCCTAAAACTGTCAGAAATCTTGTAACTGTATCCTCATTTTGGCCTTTTACTATTTTATGCAATGCTTTCTCATCACCGGATTCAATCAAAAACCTTACTGCCCCGGCGCCTATAGGGTCATTATATTTAGCAATTGCGAGTTCCAGCAATCTCGGGTTTTCAGTTTTTACCTGGTATTGACGCACTAACTCTAAATAAGCCATCGTGCCGTAAGTAGCACGCAGCACTTTACCCAATGAGGCTCTAGCTACTTTCGATTGCTGTACTACTTTTGGATCCAGATGATGCAATACCAAAAGATTTAAATCCGGGTTATCAGATTTGTTATCGGCCAGCATTTTTAATAAAACCTTCGACTTTGTAAAACCATTATGAAAATCAAAAGCCCTGAAATAGCGAAGTCGGGACCTAAGGGGAGTGCTTGAATCTGTAGCAAGTTTTGAAAGATACGGCAACGCATTAGGGCCACGGGATCGCCATACAATATCACGGCCGGAGCTACTTTGCAGTAACTCTCTATTATTCTCCTTGTAGGCAATGAAAAAACGGTCCCATTGCCGGTCGGCGCCAATGCCAAGCGCTTCCAGGTACCATCTGTCGTTGCTATTATACTGTACAGCAAGCGAAGCCCATAGCTTTGCCGCTTCCGGCGCTTTATTATGTCGCAGTGCTAAAGCGCATTCCCGCCGTACCTGCACATCCTTATCCTGCGCTAAAACCGTTACAATTTCTAACACATGCTGTTTTAATTGGCGGGCAGCCCGTAAACCGGTAATTCTAAGATCGGGATTGCCGTCTTTAACCGCTTCCATAATATAGGTTTTGCCAGCCGGCATTTTTGAAAGTATCCAAAGTGCCCGTGCCCGCATCCGGGGATCGGCCGTGGAGCGCCATAATTTTTCTAATTCGGGAACCGCCTTTTCGCCCATCTGGCGTAAAGCTGTCCAGGCACGGTACCGGGTGGCAAGATTGGGATTTTGCAAGGCAACTACAGCACCGGATGCTGTTGCGAAATCAAATGCAGGAATGCTGTATTTAGAACCAGCAGGCGCAATGCGATAGATGCGGCCCCGGTCCTGATCGCCTGCCCCATGTCCACCGACGCCTGGATCGTACCAGTCGGCGATAATAAGCGATCCATCCGGAGCTGCACAAACATCCACCGGCCGAAACCATTGGTCGTCATCATCATGGAGAATATTTACAATGCCTGCAGAATAGCCAGCGCCGTTTTTTGTTACCGTATATGAACGTACTACATTCGGCCCTGGATCACAGTGAATCAATTGCCCTCGAAATGGCTGCGGCAATAACGAACCCTCGTAAACCAACATCCCGGTTGGTGAACCAGCACCTGTTTGTAAAAGGTTAGGAACCACTCCGGGGTCGTTGAGATGCCAGTGTCGATCATAGATGGAATCTTCGAGGTTGGTACGGCTTGCCTGCCAACCAGCGCCGGTCATTTCATCCGTATATCCGTAATTGCCGTAATCCATCACATAATTGATGCGCACACCTTTGTTGCCATCATCGTCATTATCGCTTTGCCACATTGTTCCATAACTGTCCACCGCCACCTCATAATTATTCCTGAAGTTATTTCCTAAACATTCAACTTCTGAGCCATCGGTATTGCAGCGGAATACCATGCCCTGCTTATATTTTTTAGGGCCGATCTCATCACCATCCTGATCTAAAACTACTTTGCCATTTTTATCCTTCAGGGTTTTGCCTTCGTTTCCGAAATTAAAATACAGTTTACCATCCGGCCCGAAACTAAAAGTATGCATACCATGGTCGTGTTGTTCGCCTCCTATGCCTTGAAAAAGAATCTCTTTCCGGTCTGCGGAATCGTCATTATTGTCATCGTAAAAAGCCCATACATAAGGGCTTTGAGAAATAAGCACCCGGTTTCCTAACACACAGATACCCAAGGGCGAATTGACTTCCGGGCCCTGGTAAAACACCTTACTTTTTTCTGCACGGCCATCATTGTTTATATCTTCAAGAATGAGGATACGGTCACCTTGAGGATTGACAGGATTACCATTTATTTTGGGCCGGTAATTATATGCCTCAACTATCCAAATGCGCCCTTTTTCATCCACATCAATATTAGTTGGGTTCTTCAGCATCGGTTCGCTGGCAATTGGCTTCACTTCAAGCCCCTCTGCCACTTGCAGGCCTTTCAGCGCATTTTCGGGCAAATGTTTCTGTGCTTCCTGTAAGCTGTCAGATAATGGTGCCGGGGTTCCTTTCCCATTGTTTTTTGTATTGCATGATGACAATAAGAATAAGAATGTTACAGGCAAAATGAGTAGCAGGGAAATTGCAAAGTGTTTTGATGTTATTTGCATAAACAATATTTGAATAAAATGTTTTCGTGAAGTGTGACAAAAATTATTTAAAAACGCCCTTAAAAATTTATCGTAAATATCTTACATTAAAAAACCACCTTACAATCCGCTTACTCCTTTTCATCAAAAGCTTTTTTTAAAAACTCCAATCCTTTTATGGCGATAGATTCCTGTGAAGGCTCAAACTTACGCCAGATGGAAGCGGCCTTGGCAATCACTTTTACATCTTTGGTAAATGATTCGATTACTACGCTCCGGTTGTAACCAACTTGATGCAATGCAGCAATGATCTTAGTCCAGTTTGTTTGGTCACCGCCTGGTGTTCCGCGGTCGGAACCGCAGGCATGGAAATGGCCCAGTTTGCTGCCTGCATTCAGGAGGGCTTGCGCCGGGTCTTTTTCTTCAATGTTCATGTGATAGGTATCCAGATGAAGCAATAGTGCATTGCTGCCCACATCCTGAATCATTTTTAGTCCCTGCGCTGCAGTGTTTATAAAGTCAGTTTCGTAGCGATTGAGTGGCTCAATAGCTAGTTGCACACCTGCAATTGCTGCATATTCAGATAAGGTTTGCAGATGGCCCACCACCGTTTTCCATTGCGCTGCATAGGCTGTTTCTTCAATTGGCTCTGCCCGGCCAACGGTTGAATATAGAGGCCCTGCCAGGATTGGACAATTTAACTGGGGCATCACATCTATAAGGCTTTTTAAATAATTTATAGCACTGTTTTGATCTTCTTCATTGCCCCGCAAATCACGACCGGGGCCCATAGCCGCGCAAATGGAACCGCAAATAAGGCCATTTTCATCCAATGCTTTTTTTATAGTAGCAGGGTCAATATCATCTGCATTTTCCAATGCAATTTCTACCGAATCAAAGCCCCAGTTTTTAAAAGTTGGAAATAGTGAAATGTCCTTTGTTGTAAAAGGAGACCTGAACAGGAAAGTGTTGATGCCAAACTTCATTGTATTTATTTTACGTAAAAAAATGCTTGCCTATGCTGCTAAAAAAAATTTTTCTGTTAATCTGATAAGCTGTTTAAAATGATTATTTCTTTATGGTCTTTTGTTCCGATATTAATCAGTATTCATGGCATCAACAATGGCATCCGTAATGGCGGATCAACTTCAGTTTTGTATGGCATCGTCAGCTTTCTGATTCAGTTAGTCCAAGTTAATTTAAACAGCTTCTAAAACCTAATATCGTTTTGCCAGTAAATTCCCATTAATACAAACTGGTTAAAAACCCACTCTTCAATTATTCTTTTGTATTAAGCAGAAATTTCAGTAAGGCGTCAAATTCAGCTTTCGGAATTGTTTTACTGAACTGATCCGGCATTAAGGTATATTTGGATGCCACCTTATCTTTTATATCAATTTTAGCAACCGGGAATTCCTGGCCATTAGGATTTGCAAAAATCAACACTTCCCCTTCTTCCCTGCGGTACAAACCAGAAAGTGCTTTCCCATTTTTTAACGTGATGTTATAATTGCGAAAAGCTTCTGAAATATTTCCATTGGGATTTAAGATTTTTTCAGTTAACGCCTTTTGTCCCCAGTTGCCAATACCATCAAGCTGTGGCCCAATCATACCGCCGTTACCTTTAATCTGGTGGCACATGCTGCAATTTTGAACAAATACCTGCTTGCCAGCTGTTACAGTTACTTTCGACGAATCAAAACTTTTCAAACGTTCGGCAATTATTTGCCTGCGGTCTTCGCGGCCACTTTGTGCCTGCATAAACTGGTCAATTTGCTTTTTTTGTTGTGCGGTACTGTTTGCGAACAGCCGCTCTTTTACAGACACGTCATCAATCAATTCGGCATCCACATCTCCCGCCTTTGCCGAGTTTATTAAATGTACAATGCCACCAGGTGATTTTACCAAAACCCCTGCTATGGCAAGCTGTAGAAACCGAGGAGCACCAACAAGGCCTTTTTGTAAGGTTGCCAACACGATCGGCGAGGGCATTTGCTCTAAAGCAGCCACCAGTTTCTGCCGCAGTTCCGGCGAAGCGCCTATTTGAACAAATATATCGGAAACTATTTTTGCATTGCGGCCGGGCGCCATATTCATCAGTGCAGTAGCTGCTGCTGCTCGGGCCTCAATGTCGGCTTTCGGGTTGGTTAATATTTGGAGTACCTGCGGTTCCAACGCTGCTACTTTTAAATCGCCTGCAATTTCTGCCGCCTTGATTTGCAGTGCGGATATTTCGCCAGGCCCTTTGGCTGGCAGTGATACAACCGGTGGTAATATATTGCCAATGCCTATACCGCCGGCGGAACGGGTACTGTCCACTACTTCGATGTAACCAAGCTGGTCTTTATAAGAGGAAAGATCAAACGTTACCGGACGGATAACATCCTTTTCGGCCATTTTCGCTTTTGACCTGGCCCTGTATTCACCTATCACCTGTTGCGATTTATCGAGGCGGATGCGCAACACGTTTCTAGATACGCCGGTGTTAGGCTCCTGAGTGACTAAATCACTGTCGAATACATCAATAGACAACTTCGCCGGCAGCCGAAAAAGGGGCGAATGCAACTTACCGGTTGGGTCCCAATCGTATTGGCTCCATAGTAAATTCACGGGGGGTGCCCCTGGTACTACTGAGCGGGTTACACGGTTCCAGGGATTTAGTATTACCCAGCCTTTTTCGTTATTAATGTTCCACCAGCCACCATCTTTGCCTTCTATATTGTTCAGAAATGTTCGGGCAAGCAAAATACCCCAGTTTCGCATTTTACTCCCTACCTGTACACCTTTTTGCGCCATGCCTTTACGAATCGTTTGATATATCTGGTATTGGATATTTATTTTATCGGCAAACTGTTTTTGAATAATAGCAATAGCCGGATCCAGCCGGTTTGAAGCTACATAGCGACCAATAAATTCAAGGGATGTAGTCATTTGTGCCTCTGGCAATTTGTGTGCCTGAATATAATCCAGGGTATATGAAGCCGCTTCCTGCGAAGGAACATCAGGCATAACATTTATTAGCGTTGCCAATTGATGTTCGTTCCATTTTGCAGTGGCAACGGCATGCATAACTTTTGCATTTCGCAAATTTTGACGGAGACTGAGAAGTATTGCGTATTTAAGATGGCTATCAGTCTCGCTAACCGCACCATATTGCGCAATTAAAACTTTTACGTTGCCCGCGTCTGGAAACGATGCAGCTACTGCCGCCGCCATCCTTTTTACATTGGCATTGGTGTTATCAAGTGCAATCAAAGCCAGTTCACGTTGTTTCGAGCTAACACTTTTCTTTTCGCTCAATATGCGTAACGCATGTGTTTGCACCATCGGATCAGCGTTGTTTAATGCTTTTTCCAGAACCGCATCCTTCAATGCGTTCAAACGGTGTAAAACCCAAAGGCTTTGGATATAAGCTTTACTATCCAGTGTGCCAGACGTTATTGCATTTAGCACAGGAGTTAATGCTTTTTGGCCAAATCTGTCTACTAACTGATCCGCAATCATCATCCTGATATTGAGTTGGGGATGATTTAAATTGCCTATTAGTTCTTTGATGGATGCCTGTGACCAATCAGTATTATTTTGAGGCCTGCCTGTCTTGTTCTTACCTGTGTAAGTAATTTTCCAGATGCGGCCACTTTGTCGGTCACGGCCAGCGTGATTGAGTGGTACTTCATAGTGGCCAATAATGCGATTATAAAAATCAGCAACATACATGGAACCATCGGGCCCTAATTTAATATTGACCGGCCGAAACCATGGATCGGAACTAATTAGAAAATCTTCCTGCCGTTTACTTATGGGTGAAGAACCATTTAACCCGATGGTATTACGATTGATACGGCAGGTCACCACATCACCGTTATAAAAACTATTTTGATAATCTGCAGGAAAGCCATTACCAATATAATAAACCAAACCAGAAAGTGCTGTTGAACCCAACTCATAACTCATCATTTCGGGTGCAAAGCCAATTGACGGCGATTTTTTCCCGAAATGCGGATATTCAGCGCCCTTTATCAGCTGATAGATAGGTTTGGAATGACAATCCACGGAATAAAGATACCCCCATTCATCAAAGGCAAACCCAAATGGATTTACCCGGCCATAAGTGGTTTGTTCAACACGGGTCCCATCTTCCTTAAACCGGAATGTATTCCCTGAAATCATGGTTACTGAATCTCCGTCTGTGCCGGCTACAGTGGAGGTATTGGTAAATCCATGACAGGCATGTATCCAGCCATCATATCCACGAATCAGGTTACTTACCATGCCATGGGTATCCTGGTGCCCGAATGGGCCCAGAAGGATTTTTTTATCATCATACCTTCCGTCGCCATCACGGTCATAAAAACGATAAACGTTTGGAATACTGTAACCAATAGCACCGCCTATAACGGGTGTAATAGCTATGGGTATATTAAGGTCGTCTGCAAAGTGTGTAAATTTGTCGGCCTTACCATCACCATTGGTATCCGAAATAACAGTAATGCGGTCGTGCCCACTGCCAGGTGCAGCCGCCATAGGGTACTCCGAAGATTGAGTAACCCATAACCGGCCTGCCGCATCAAATTCCATATTGATTGGCTTGCTGATGTCAGGTTCTGAGGCATAAAGTGATATTTCAAAACCGGGAGGTAATTTAAACCCCTTGCGTTCCTGCTCGGGGGTTTGAAACCCAGTGGTACGAATATGATCTGAAAACATACCGCCGCTTACCGAGTCATTACCAGTTGCTGCTGCTGTAGAGGCTTTTGGAGATTTTGAATCCTGGCATGATAGAAAAAAAAGGCATACAGCGAAAACCGGTAACTTAAAATACATAATTGTTATTATTTTATATAATTTACCCAATTTAACATTTTTCCGGGTTTGCGGTTGTCCCAGGCATAATAAGAAATAAACGTGATTTTATCAGCACCTATAATGGTTTGTAAAAAGTTTTATGCCATCAGGAATGCTTTTGCCATCAACCACCGTGAATTCATTTTTGAAGTGAGCCTGGTGCATTTAATTTACATTCTTATTATCAGTTTTTCCCAAACTATAAACGATAGGGACGAATTGAATAGCCCGTTTTCCCACATTTGATTTTACTCATGGGGCAGCCGCTACCCCTTCTACCGGCATGTTGACCATAAATGAGATAACATCTCCGATAAATGATAATGATTTATTTATCAACTTATATTCGGCCAGCGATGCAACACAACAGGGGCGTCAAAAAAGGTACCTGGAAATTCACCTGATTTTAAACCCGCTGCTTTTTCAAAATTGGAAATGCGGCTTGGGAAGTCCCGCAGTTGGGCAATGCAGGTTGTGAGCGTGGTGTGCGCATGTGTTTTTAAAAGCGTTGCCCAAAATATGTCTGTAAACTTTACAGATGTAAACGCCACAGGCCTTATAGATTTCTGTCCAACTGCGAAAAGTGAAATACCGAAAAAAGAAAAATAAAAGAATAGAATCCTGTTTATTTTCTTCCCACGGCTTTGCATTTTATAATTATAATTTATCAAAAGAAATTTAAACGGATTTTGATACCCTGCTATTAAAATACTCAAATATGGTTAGGATTTAAAAGAAAAAAATACCCCTGTACGTAAAAGCATAAATTTATAAGCTTCCTGATCGAAATTAAATAATGTTCTAAAATTAACTATGATCACCTTAACCAGAAGTATCATATGATTAACCAGGTTAGTTATTTTAATAAAAGTTGAGCCTTAATGCCAGACCTTAACTGATATACGTACGGCCATTGCTGTAAAAACCACCTCTATTGACGACCTTGAATTAAAATAAAGTCCTGCAAGAAGTACCATAAGTGATGGCAATGCAAAGTGGGAGCGGAAATTATTTTAAAATATGTTTTAAACAACTAACACAATTTGCAGGTAAAAAAATGTACTGGAACAAGCGAAAATGCTGAAAAGTCTCAAATTTATATTGCGCTTACTACTTATCTTTTTTAAAGTTAATAAAACACGGTATCGCATAAGTAGCACAGGCTTTCAGTAACCGGTGCGCAAAAATTCGTATTTGATTATCCTAGTATCACAGCTTTGATTACGTGTGTAACCACATAAAAGAAGGCACAGCAAAAGCAAGAGGAAACCAGAAAAGACAAATAGGCAAAAATCTTTTAGCTTTTAATAAGCGACTTTTGTTCTCAAAATATTTATAGCGAGGTGTAGTAAAATCAATACTTTCATGGAGTAAAAGTTGAATTTTTTAAAAAAACTCGGATATTAGTGATAAAATAGATTAATAATTTCGTTATGGTAAAAATTATTTTTACAGTTTCGTTTCTTGTGTCTTCAATATTTTCTTCTTACTCCCAAAGTGACAGCGTTACGGTTTGGTTCAGGGTTACGGAAAAAAACGTTGTGACGCCATGTAACGTGAAAATTGCTGATTCGAACGGAAACTATTTTATTCCTGATTCGGTCTATTTCTGGAAAACATTCTACGGGAGCCCGCTACCGGACTATCCTTCCAATGGTGAATTTCAAATCAAACTGGTTCCCGGTAATTACACCTATGAGATCGACAGGGGGCCGGAATATTTCCTAATGAAGGGAGAGTTTACCGTAGATAAAAAAGAGCTTCATGTAAACCCTGAACTTGAGAGATTAATTGATCTGAAAAAAGAAAACTGGTGGTCGGGTGAATTGCACATACACAGAAAAATCAATCACATAAAGAGACTAATGCAGGCCAGGGACCTGCATATTGCCCCCGTAATTACATCGTGGAACAATCACTATCAAAATAACGCCGATTCAATATACAATGGTACCCACCAGAAATTTGATAACAACCGGTATTACACAACCTCAGGCTCCGAGGATGAGCGGAGCGGCGGTGCCATCCTGGTATTAAATACGCCCGCCACAATGAACTTCAGCCAGAATCATACTCCCGAATACCCACCATTGGCCAAATCGGTGGAAAGAACTGCAAAAAAATACGGCAGTCAATATTGGGTGGATATTGATAAGCCTTTCTGGTGGGACTTGCCGATATTGTTAGCAACAGGAAAGGTAAGATCTGTTGGAATCGCACATAATCACATGACCATCAATAGTGTTTTCGATAGCGAAGCCTGGGGAAAACAAAGAGATACGTTAATATACCCTTCTCCAATGGGCAATGGTTTTTGGACGCAGGATATATTTTATAAGATTTTAAACACCGGTGTAAGGATTGTTCCATCAGCAGGAAGCGCGTCTGGTGTTTTGTTAAACCCGGTAGGCTACAATCGGATGTATGTATATGTGAAAAATAATTTTAATTACGAGAACTGGTTCGATCAGGCTGGCCAGGGAAGGATGTTTGTAACCAATGGTCCGCTATTGCTGTGTAAAGCTAACGGGAAATACCCCGGAGAAGTATTCAGGCACAACCAACCTGTGAGTATTAAATTAAAGGCCAAAATATATAGTCGGGATAGTATTGAGTCGATCGAAATAATAAAAAACGGTAAAGTATACAAAACGATATTAGGAGGTAAATTAATAGATAATAATTTATCGCAAACTATTTCCTTTAATAAAAGCGGTTGGTTTTTGCTAAGGGTAATATCAAAAGTGCCAGGCAATTTCCGTTTCGCTGCAACTGCTCCTTATTATGTGGAAATTGGTAGTAATAAAAACTATATCAGCAAATCCGATGCTCGGTTTTTCCTCGAATGGACAAACGAAAGGGCAGCATCGATAAAAGTGGATAATGAAAAAGAGAAGGCTGAAATATCGAGATATATTAATGCCGCTAAAACCTTTTGGCAAAATAAATTGCACAATGCCAATGCCGAATGAATTATATTTCTATAAGGTTCACATAATTCTATTTGATGTATTCTTCTCTGTACCGATCCCAGCCAGGCTGTGAAGGAAGGAACAAATCATCGAGTGAATGTCTAAAAATAATAAACAACGGCTGAGCCTCCCCGAACTCATCAAATAAATCTAGCCTATTTTGTTTCGCAAGTTTAAATTTAGATTTACTCTAATTCCCAACCGCCGAACTTCGGGGATGCCTACACAAGCTCTTATTCGTGTAAGCAAAGGATTTCACCTGCTCCTGAAAGAACCGTATCTAAAGCTCTTAATCCGAGCTGTCGGATCAAACGGCTCTTTATATAGTTAGCTATAGGTGGTAAAGTAGCCGCGTCTCCGATTGGAGGTGCTTTTTTTTCTGGACGGACGTTATTTATTCGGGTATTATTTGTATTCTCACCGTTTGCGGCGGGCCGGAATGTACCTGCAAGGCGATATAGCCTTTTTTTTTCACTATTCTTATTCTATGTGGCAGAAATGAATCTCATCATTTATGGCTATCAAATGCGGTTGCCAGAAGCCAGTATTTCATAACGGTTCCAGCCTTTATCGTTAATGATCGATTGTCCAAAGTTTTAAGTGTGTAATAATCCACTGCCATGTTCATGATAAAGTGTACCCCAGGTATTTGCTCCGTATTTTAGCCCTATATCTGCCTGGTAACCCATTGCCTGCCCCTATTCGTCCACTTTTGCAGAACGGAAATGAATCCCTGCATTTCTTTCAGAAGAGTCAAGCCGCACATCTAAGCCTACATAAAAATCATTCACTTTCACAGAATAACAAAAAAACCGATTTTCCCCACATCTTCATTCGCATTGCCGACAATTGCCGAATCTTCCCCCGACCAGTTTTTCATTTCAGAAGACGACCAGCCTTTCATATCCTTTTTTTTGAAAAAAAAAATTATCGGTTCGGGGAGAATTTGAACAACATTGTAGTAGATAAAAAAGAACATACTTCAGTAACAACCTTTAGCCTGCCTATAATTACACAGGTAGAAACTTTTTTTTACCCGTTTTAACATATGAGAAGCCCGGGCAAGCTGGTAAATTTTTTAAACAGGGAGATATTTTGTTTATGAGCTTTATTACCTAATTCATCAAGGAAGTTTTCAATGGAAGCAGAATTTCTGGTTGAGCCTAAATTTTCAATTTGAAATGAAAAATTTGAACCGGAAATCAATTTGTTGCTGTCACTTCCGTCAAAAGCTTTTGATAAAAGTCATCTGCTTTATCAAGCCTTTGCAGGATGCCGCTATCAACAATCGGTTTAGCCAGTTCCTGTTTGCGTATCTTCTCAATAAAGTCTCTCTGTTTTTGAATAATCTGGGGTGCCTTTGTTTTGCTGTAAGTGGGTTTACCATTTACAACAAAATACACGGGTGTGGTATGGGCCACGGCGCCGTTATCGCAATACACCACTGCCGTAATCCATTCACTTTTGGTAAGGTTATGCTGAAGTGATATAGCGACTGAATCCGCTATTCCAGCATTAATTTTTTCAGCAACTAATCCATCATTATTATATATCGCCACACGATTTATAGTTCCAATACCTGCATTGCTTAAGGCTTTCACTGTTAAATTAATTTTTGACGAACCGTTTTTAGATATCACATTTCCCGGAAGTTTACCGTCTGCTTCGAGAAAAAGTACAGGGCCGTTAGATACAAAAGTGTTGCCTG
This sequence comes from Chitinophagales bacterium, assembly GCA_038213285.1. Lineage (GTDB taxonomy): Bacteria > Bacteroidota > Bacteroidia > Chitinophagales > Chitinophagaceae > Ferruginibacter. The sequence continues at coordinate 6,962 of JBBQTL010000073.1, read as the reverse complement.
CTTTTAGGCCTGCAAACCACTTATCAACGGAAAATTTATTGCCGGTATAAACAAACGTACGCACATCGCCAATTGTGGACGCCCAGGGAAAATCGCTCCCTGCAGCAGCTGTTATTTTAAAGCCAAGATTCAGGAAATCGTAATAATCCGGTGTGTTTAACCGGAGGAATTGCAGCAACTCCACAAAATCAATTTCGTTGGTGGTAATATGCCAGGGAAAACCCTTTTCGAAACCACTCCACGCAAAATGCGCATAGCCGATAACCGCACCCGGCTGCAGGCGCAGTTTATTAAACACCTCGTCGTAATAATGATATATCGATGTGTCACGCACCTGTGCGTTAATATTCAACCCGATAATATGACCGAAATCACTCCGCGGATCTTCCTGCCCGGAGATCAAACAAAAATTTTCTTTGCACATGCGGAATTTTTTTCCAAACCCGTCCACCTTAAAATCGGTACCCAAATGATGCCCCATTTCCAGCATGTTCACTATATGCACATCTTCCGCTTTTGCAAATTGAAGCAGGTACTTTTTGTATTGCTTTTTATTTGTAGGATGGTGTACATGCACATCGCCGGAATACCAGCCTAGCTGCGGCAGGTTGATCCATCTTTTCAACGTGAAGGTCTTGTTCAATGTCGTTGATTCTTCCCCTACTGTAAATGTTTCCGTCAGGGGAATATATTCCGTTCCATGTTCCAGGCTTATGCGCCATTTGCCTGGCGGAAGTTTGATAGTAAAATCACCGGAGGTCTGATACATAACCGGCTCTTTCCAATGAGGAATAGATGGTTTTAACTCATACAAAGAGCTGCGGTTTTCGTTATTTCCTTTTCCATTGGTCATGCGCACCGGGCCTACCCAGTTTTTATCAGATGAATATTCCACCCCTTTAAAAAAAACAGGCAGTTCCGTAGGCGTACCTGCAATATCACCAAACGGGGGCACATGTACTTGTGAATCTTTTACATTGGTAATGCACACCATCACCGGCGTTGTTTTACGGGTGTCCTGCTCCACCACCTGGATTTTTACAAGATTCGTTTTTAGTAAAATTTGCTGGGCGTTCAATACCAATTGAAAACAAAAAATTAGAGTAAGCAATAGCAGCTTTTTTTGGGTTCTCATACAAAATGATTATTATAAAAGTATTGATGATAAGTTATGTTGAGCGACTTTAATTGAGCAATTAAACAACATGTTGTTTTTACCTGTACTGCATTTAGCTTGAATATCCGGGCATTAAAATGTGTAATGCAAAAATTAAAAAAAATAGTGTCGCGGTATAGGTTGTACTATTTTTTACACTGATAAGAATGTAGGCTTTCAAGAGTTTGATAAATTACATTCCCATTACAATTTTAGCGCCATGACGGAAGCCAGGGTTTTGACATCTTAAAGAAGCGTGGGGTAAGCGCCTCTGTCCACATCTTGGCTGCCTTTTCTTGTCCGGAAGCGCTCAGGTGTATACCATCCACCGTGTCTTCCTTTAACAAAGTATCGTAGATGGGGCCGGGAAAACAATAGAGTTCAAGGGCCATGCGATCCTGAGCCAGGCGTACCCATGGGGCGGATTTGGGCGTTTGACGGTTTACCACCATCGCCAGTTTATTATAATGTAAATCCTTCCGTGCCTCCATTATAAAGGTTTTATAATTCTGTAAAATTGAATCCGCATTTTTTTGCCCGCTATCGTTCTGCCCCTGATCGGCAAGAAGGGAACGGATGCCTGTTAATGGAATATATTTTAGCAATGTATTCATCAGGTTAATGTAGGGCATCCTTATGCCCGACCTTACAAATGAATGTTCAAATTGACTATGCTGTGACGATTTTGCCCAATGCTCCAGGCTGGTGCCTCCAAAACCGGCGTTATAGATCAAAACCGGCACATTTTCTTTTTTAACTAATATCTCACCGAATTTTGACCAAAAATAATTGTTATGTCCAAACGGTGCATGTGCTACACCCGTTGCTGCCTGCACAAATTGCGGTTCGGGCAGGTATTGCGGATCGCCGGTTTTTAAGTAGGTTTCATTACGTGCTGTTTTTTCCTGAACTGCTACAGTGCTTACCCGATCGTCTGTAGCACCTTCAATATTGATATCGCCACCCTGCGCTACCGAATGGCCCACCACAACAAACACTTCACCAATGCCCACCCGCTCCACTGCCGATGCCGCTATTACCTGCTTCCCCATCTTTGCACGCACTTCAAGGTTATACCATCCACCATTGCCTTTGAGCAGGCCGGAAAAGGGGCCTTCCGATGGGTTCTTTGCGATTTGCACCCACTTTGTGGTAATGCCCTGCCCTATTGTGCGTGCAACGAGCCTCGCTTCAATTGAAGTGGTTCTTGCCGGTGAAGTTCCCCTTACCTGTATAAGCGCTTTATTTTTATTATCACGTTGATATACTATCCGGCTAATTGGCATGGTGATGCTTAATGAATCTTGCCCTGGCATATTATTTTCAAAAACAGTTTCGGTAACATTTTTAATTCCGGCATTATATTGCGCATGAGAAAAAAAATGGAGCATAATAAATGAAAACTTCAAAAAAAATGGATTCATGTATGTATTTGATTGTTTAGGATTGTACAGTAAAAATGAAATTTAAATAAATAAGCTATGCATGCCTTTTGAATTGGCAAACCTCATGATATTGAATCCTGAAAAAGTTTTAATATTGCGCTTCATCAAACTCGTTTAAAAATCAACACATTTATGATAAAGCATGCAGTTATTTTCAAACTTCATCATCCCGAAGGATCGTTGAAAGAAAAAGAATTTTTCGTTGCAGCTTCAAAACTGGCCGACATCCCCGGCGTAAAAAATTTTGAAATCCTAAAGCAAACAAGCACGGGAACCAACTTTGATTTTGGTATCGTAATGGAATTTTCAAACCACTTGCTTTACCAGCAATACACTGATCATGAAGAACATAAACAATTTCTGCAACATCATTGGTTAAAAGGCGTTCAGGATTTTCTTGAAATAGATTATGAACCGTTGCCCGCCTTCTGATTTACATTGCTTTCCGCTTCGCTTCTTTCAACAAATATACCTTCCTGCAACAACAAATAAAGCATGATTCCATGTAAATTATGGTGTTGGATAACCGGATTATAATTCCGGCTAAGTATAGAACATTTCTGCTTTCGGGTTGCGTATAGCTTTACGGCTGGTTGAGCGGATTCATAATTGAAGCTGTAAAACCAGGATGGTAAAAAGCGAGGAAATTGGAGTTTGAGGTAAATGCGCATTATTGCTTACAAGGTTACAGTTTGTATATGTAAAAGTATTAAAACAATATTTTGAAAAGGTTACGGCTACGGACAATTAAAAAATCATTTATTTACTTAAAATCTATTTATAATTTTTTCTGATGGGTTATTTGCAAATAAAAAAGATATCAAAAATCTATGATGCCGTAATCGTAGGTTCAGGAGCCGGCGGAGGTATGGCAGCGTATGTATTGGCAAAGGCAGGACTAAAAATTTGCCTGATCGAAGCAGGTCCTATGTATGATCCGGCCATTAATTCCGCACAAATGAAAAATCCATGGGAATCTCCACGACGCGGTGCCAGCACCAAGTTTCGTCCATTTGGAGACTTTGACGGATCATTCTGGGGCTGGGAAATAGATGGTGAACCCTATACCAAAGTTGAAGGAACGAAATGGGACTGGTGGCGTGCACGGATGGTAGGCGGTCGCACCAATCACTGGGGACGTATCTCCCTGCGTTTCGGCCCCAAGGATTTTAAGCGCCACAGCATTGATGGCCTGGGAGACGACTGGCCAATTGGCTATGAAGATGTTAAACCGTATTACGATAAGATAGATCAGCTCATAGGAATATTTGGGTCAAAGGAAGGCCTGGAAAACGACCCGGATGGTTATTTTCAACCACCGCCGAGGCCACGCCTGCATGAGTTGTTTATTAAAAAAGCAGCTACCGGTATTGGCATCCCGGTTATCCCATCGCGTATGTCTATCCTTACCAAACCAATCAATAAAGACCGGGGCGTGTGCTTTTATTGCCATCAGTGCTGGCGCAGTTGTAAAGTGTATGCCGATTTTTCTTCCTCGTCGGTTTTGGTAAAGCCAGCACTGCAAACCGGCAATGTTGACCTTATTACCAATGCGATGGCCCGGGAAGTGATAACAAATAAAGATGGCCTTGCTACCGGTATTTCGTATGTTGATAAAACGAATCTTCAGGAATACCAGGTATCGGGAAAAGTCATTATTCTTGGTGCAAGTACGGCAGAGACTGCCCGTTTATTACTCAATTCAAAATCGACACGGCACTCCAATGGCCTGGCGAATTCAAGTAATGTCGTTGGCAAATACTTGCATGATTCAACCGGTGCCGCCATGCGGGGATTTGTTCCTTCTTTGTTCAACCGCAAGCGTTACAACGAAGATGGTGTGGGCGGCGCACATGTGTACACACCGTGGTGGTTAGACAATAAAAAACTGGATTTTCCCCGCGGTTATCATATTGAATACGGTGGCGGCATGGGCATGCCGATTTACGGTGTCAACTGGGGAATTGAAAATTTGAATGGCCGGTTTCCATCGAATGGGATACAAAAAGAAAGCGGTGGTTTTGGCAAATCACTTAAAGAAGATGTACGCTTTTTTTACGGCGCCGAAATTGGTATGGCAGGCCGTGGCGAAGCAGTGCCCCGCATAGATAATTATTGCGAGATTGATCCGCATGTTGTGGACAAATGGGGCATTCCTGTATTGCGTTTTCATGTGAAGCATTCCAGCTATGAAATAAACCAGGCAAAGCATATGAAGGAAACTTTTAAAGAAATTTTTCATAACATGGGCGCTGTTGTTACCTGGGGTTTGGAAGATGTACACAATGAAACCAATAATTGGGGATTGGACAACCCCGGCAATGTTATACATGAAGCGGGTACGGTGCGCATGGGAAACAATCCGAAAACTTCGGCGCTTAATAAGTGGGGCCAGGCGCACGACTGCAAAAATCTTTTCTGCGTGGATGGAAGCCAGTTTGTATCTCAGGCCGATAAGAATATTACCTGGACGATTCTTGCACTTTCAATGCGTACATCGGAGCATATCGTGGAGGAATTAAAAAAGCAAAATCTTTAAAAGGGAAATTCAAACTTTTTTATATTGTTCATATTCAAGGGAATTCATTTTGAATATTATCTTTTTGCGATGAACCCTTTTAAAATGTGCTTCTATAATATTTTACCAAAATAAATTGAATTCATGGACAGACGAAAAGCACTCAAAACGCTTGTTGTAGGAACGGCATCAACGGGGGTTTTAATAAGTGGTTGTAACCCGGCGGATAAAAAAGTGATTGCGCCAGAAGTTGTGGAAGCCCTACACGCTGATCGGATGCAGGAAGAAATTACCTACAATAAAAAGCTACAGGATGAAACGTTTTTTTCGGCACATGAAATGGCAACTATCACCATATTAACGGAAATTATTATTCCAAAAGATGACAAAAGTGGTAGCGCAACCGATGCGAAAGTGCCAGATTTTATAGAGTTTATTGTAAAAGACAGGCCTGAACACCAAACGCCATTACGCGGCGGTTTGCGGTGGGTGGATATGGTTTGTTTAAAAATTTATGAAAAGCCCTTCAGAGACTGTACGGAACATCAGCAATTGGAAATGGTAACAAATATTGCCTATCCGAAAAAAGCAAAAAAAGAATTTCAGCAGGGCGTTTCTTTTTTTAACCTTCTGCGAAACCTTACCATAACCGGATTTTATACCACTGAGATAGGCTTTTTAGATTTGGGCTATGTGGGCAATCGCCCCAATCAGTGGAATGGGGTACCGGATGAAGTGCTGGCACAGTATAATATGGCTTATACAGAAAGAGAATTAAAAGAATGCATAACTTATGATAAATCTTAAAATTGAATTGACTTATGCGCCCAATTGTTCAAATCTCTCTTGACCTTACCGATATTGAAGAAGCGCTCGAAACGGCTGAAATGGCGCTTCGTGCCGGAGTTGATTGGCTGGAAGCGGGCACACCGCTGATACTGGCAGAAGGCCTTCATGGTGTACGGAAATTACGGGAAGCTTTTCCCGGTATTCCGATCGTTGCTGATTTGAAAACTATGGATGGAGGCTATCTTGAAACCGAAATGATGGCCAAAGCCGGGGCTACACATGTAGTTGTGATGGCCCGGGCCCATGCCGAAACGATTAAATGCGTGGTGAATGCCGGAAGAAATTTTGGTGTAAAAGTTATGGGCGACAATCTTGGTTGCGAGGACAAGATAGCTGCTGCTCGATGGCTTGAAAATTTAGGTTGTGATTACGTGATCCATCACATCGGTTACGATGAGCGGCGCGGCATAGCTGCAAGTGGCAGCCGGATGCCCAGCCCACTGGATGAACTTCGCGAAGTGGTGCAGGCGGTTCGTATCCCGGTTCAGGCAGTGGGGGGCCTTACTCTAGAACAAGCCATTCAATGCCCTGAATATGGCGCCCCGCTGGTAGTGTTAGGTGCGCCCTTAACCATCGATGCGGATAGCTTTAAAACACGTGATGGCGACCTGGAAAGCTCGTTGCGTTTGATTTGTGAAAAAATACATTCATATAACGTTGCGGATTTTTGATTTTATCAGAAATGAAGTATAATAAAAAAGTGATGGTTTTAAATAGGGACCGCGCCAGGGCAGTTTCTTGCAAATAATGTACCCTATCGCAAGAATGTAAACGAAAATTCATTTTTTTACCAGCTTCTAAAACCAATAACAAAAAATTTCTTTTATTGAAAAAACTATAAAAAAAATACTTATGAAGTCAGCGGCGGTTGTTAATTATGCCCCTGAAAAAGGTTCTGTGGAAATCAGGGAAATTGAAATGCCTTTATTTGGTGATGAAGATGTGTTGCTTAAAGTAGAGAACATTGGTGTGTGCGGCAGCGATCTGCATCAAT
>JBBQTL010000072.1:0-21795 GCA_038213285.1 Chitinophagales bacterium | reverse complement strand
GGAGATATGCTAGCTGATAATGTGCTGTATACTTTTCCGGATGGCGATGTGGATACCCGAACCAAACTGGAAGGGAAAGCGGCGGTAGTGGGATGGTGGAAAACCTGGAAAGAAAAATCAGGCATTGAATCCATGACCATGAGCGAGTTTAACAACACGCCCATCAATGTAACGGCGCAACCTAAAGGCGGTGCCACCATGGGCATTTATGTCATCTCTTATTTTTCCAATAAAATGGTTTTTAAAGGAAAGCCGGTAGCCCTTCGTATGAATTTTTCTGTGCATTTTAATGCAGATAAAAAGATTGACCGTTACTCCACATACTACGACAGAAGCGTAATTATAAAAGCAACCGGAAAGAACATACTGGACGAAACAAAGCCGGCGAAATAATAGGGGGTATTGAATAAAGTAAACAACATTACAGCAAATTACTACACAGCAAAAATCATTCAAAATGAAAAAGGTGATCCAATTAAATTTAATTTTTGCGACTATTTTTCTTACCCTTTTTGCAACTATTGCACACGCTCAGTCTACACCCTCCGCTCAGCCCCGCTACAAAGATGTGGTAGTGGATAATCCGAATGCCGAGACTGATATGAAAGTAGTAAGCGACTTTATAAATGCACTCACCAACGACAACCTTGACAAAGCTAAAAGCCTGTTGGCTGAAAGGTATAAAGGATATGGGCCCAGCCCGCTGGATTCTACAACCACAGAACGGACGATTAATAGCTGGAAAGAAAGTAACAAGATTCAGTTAAACCGCAAAGTCAGTTTTGTTACGCAGACTTTCAGGGTATTGTTAGGTGATCTTAAAGGAAATTGGGTTTCTGTATGGGGTGATTACAGTTTTACTCAAAATGGCAAAAATGTATCCTTTCCTTTTCAATACACCGCCCGGGTAATTAATGGTAAAATTGATACCGATCGAATTTATTATGACCGGATGTTTGTTCTTCAAACACTCGGCTATACGGTGACACCCCCGGAGAAATAAAAATTTGGGTGCAAGTTAATATGGCTCCACTGGTTCAGCTTGATTTGCGGGGATCAGGTTGTTCCGGGGAGTCTTTTTTGATGACCAATCGTAAGTTTCAAAAATCAGGCATCAATAATCCGAGCTATCGGACCAGGCATCAGAAAGTCAAAAAATCAGATATCAGCCATTACACACATTCAGACAACGTACCTAACTAGTAAAACCGCGTTTTCACCGAAAAGATTTTATCCTTCCGGGTTTTTGACTAAATGTTTAACCCAGTAAAATTTTAAAAAATGCAAAGTATTCCCAATGCAATTCACTCCGTTAAAAACACGGAACGTATCAAGGCGCTGGATATAATCCGGGGCATCGTGCTGCTCGGTATTTTATTGATGAATATAAACGGGTTTGGCCTCGCCAACGCCTATGCAAACCCAACTGTTTCAGGGGGCGCTGAAGGACTGAACCTTTACACATGGATAACCACTAACCTGTTTTTTGAGGGCACCATGCGTGGCTTATTCTCTCTGTTGTTTGGTGTAGGAATGTTTATTCTGATAAGCCGCAGCCAGGAAAGGGAAGCAGGAATAGCGGGACCGGATATATATTTCAGAAGACTGATGTGGCTGCTGTTTTTTGGATTGGTTCATGGCTACCTGTTATTATGGAGCGGTGAAATTTTATACGACTATGCGCTGATGGGTTTCCTGGTTTATTCTTTTAAAAATGCGGCGCCAAAAAAACTAATCCTAATTGCCTCCTTCCTTATATGTGTGGGTACTTTTTGGAATTATATAACTTATCAAAACAATATAAAATTAACTGAGCATGTAGCAACTGGCCAAAGTCGTAAAGCCGCCGGGCAGGTATTAACAGAAGAACAGCAGGAGGCCATCGTTACCTGGGAGAAAATGGAAAAGATGAAATCGCCGGCCTTTATAAAGGAATACAATGAAAAAATGCGCAGCGGCTATTTTACCGTTGTGAAGCACCTGGCGCCGCATAATATGGAAACCGACACCATCTGGTTTTACCAATGGGATGTATGGGATATTCTGAGCATGATGTTATTGGGTATCGCATTCTTTAAAATGGATATCCTGTCTGCAAAAAAATCGTATCAATTCTACGGTCTGATGCTAGCCGCCGGGTATATCATTGGGCTTAGTATTAATCTATATGAAATACAAATAATACTGAAAGATAACTTTTCATTCCTGGCGTTTTCAAAAGCAGATGTCACCTATTACATAGGCAGGCTGGCTATATCCATCGGGCATATTGGTGCAATTATGATACTGGTGAAAGTACCGGTATTGATGTGGCTTAAACGGAGGTTAGCGGCCGTAGGGCAAATGGCACTTACCAATTATATCATGCATTCCATTATTTGCATGATCGTGTTTACAGGAGTGGGTTTTGGATTGTTTGGAAAATTGCAGCGGTACGAGTTGTTATTTGTTGTATTTTCAATATGGATATTTCAACTGATCATATCACCTATCTGGTTAAAGTATTTTGAATTTGGCCCGCTTGAATGGCTATGGCGCAGATTAAGCTATCTGCAAAAGCCAGTTTTTAAAAAGAAATCTGTTCCCGCAGAAACGCCTGAAGTAATTGTTGCCGTTACCTGATTTAATCAATACATTAACGCATAAGCCGCAGTTCGTGTCTTAGCCGTGGTTCCTGTCTTCACGAAACACGCTTCAGAATAAAATTGGGTCAGTCATTCTTAAAGGATATTAATCAAAAAACGGGTAAGCCGAAAACCGATCAGAGTAGGCATCAAAAAATGTTTAACATGAATAAAAAAAATTACTTCCGCTTCGCAACCGTATGCGTTGCAATGTGCTTGTTCACCTTTGGCTGTAATACGCCAGCAACCGAACCAACAACCAAGGCAACAGAAGAACCTTCCGAACAAAAGGCAGTAAAACCAGATGCAGCTACTGTAAAAGCTGAAATCCAGGCCCTGGAGACCGCCTGGGCCGAAGCCGATAATGCCCGTAATACAAATGCCATCGCAGCCTTTTATGCCGATGATGCAGTAAGTATGTCAAATAACAAACCAATGATGGTTGGGAAGGCCGCCATTCTAAAGGATATTGAAGCAGGTATGGCAAAAAAGGCTAAAGGCTCCACCATTGCTTTTGATATCATGGACGTTTATGCCTGCGATAACACCGCTACGGAAACAGGCAAAGCAACCGTTAAAGACTCAACCGGCAAAGTGACCTATACCGGAAAGTATATGGCTGTATGGGAAAAGCGTGACGGGAAATATATATGCATCAGGGATATTGGCAACGATGACGTGAAAGAAAAGTAATCAGCATGGTTAATAGCAGCCGATGGTCTTTAAATGAGGAGGTACCTGCTTACTCATTTAAAGACCATTCCTGGTATTCATCAAATAAAAAGCATATCTTATTAGTATCATTAAAGCAATTTACCAGGCTGGCTATTTTAAAAATTTTAATTCATTCAAATCATGAAAAAGGTTTCTTCATTTTCCATCTTTCTCTTTTTTAGCTATTTATTGCTTACCGGTTGCAGCAATGCAGACAACACAAAAACAAGTGAAGAAAATACCCATGTCCCAGCTCCAACTGAAACACCTGAATACTTCCTGCTAAGGCCTGAGGTGGAAAAATCATACGGTTATACCCATGCAGTGAAGATTGGAGCCGACATCAAAATTTCCGGAGCGGTAAGTATGGATGATAAAGGTTTACCTACAGCCAAAGGAGATTTATTACAGCAAATGAAAAATTGTTACTCCGACCTTGATAAAGTATTGAAACACTACGGTTGCACATTTGACGATGTAGTAGTGGAAAACGTGTTTACCACCAATATGCCGGAATTTTTGAAACAGTCAGCATATAGAAATGAGATTTACAAAAAGCAATTTCCAACCGGCTCATGGCTCGGCGTAAAAGAATTGGCATTACCTGAGTTTATGATTGAGATAGAACTGGAAGCACACAAAACCAATTGATAGCAAACAGGAAGCTTAAACATATCTAAACTACCGTTGATGGAAAAAACGTATAAATACCTGGGTTACTATTTACTGCTGTTGGTTCCGCTGGTATTTGCAGGGTTTTATAAAACTTATTTTGGCCCTTTTCCAAACTTTGATAAAAATATAAATGTATTTGTCCACCTGCATGCGTTCATAGCCTCTGTTTGGATTTTAATGCTCATTATTCAGCCCTTCCTGATATTGAATAAGCAATACCTGCTACACCGTACCATTGGTAAAGGCTCTTATATTGTTTTTCCATTGCTCATTGTATCATTTATTCCACAAATAAATAAAATCCTCCACTCGGAAAATATTGCCAACTTATTCTTTCCATTAAGTGATGGCACGCTACTGATCCTGTTTTATTCGCTGGCCATTTACAACAGAAAAAAGAGCGCCAAACACATGCGGTATATGATTGCCACCGCCCTGGTTTTTTTAGGGCCAACTGTTGGACGGATTGGACCAATACTGTTAAAATGGTCTGAGGTTTTTACTCAGCATGTTCAATATGGGATCATCTATTCAATCCTGGCAGGCCTGTGCCTGTATGACCGGAAAAATAAAAAAAATTATTATCCTTACCTGGTTGCTATTGGAGCATTTATGGTTCACCAAATGGTGTACTATATAATATTTGAATAAATTAATTTTTAAAGTACCTGGTTTTGGTAAAAAGCACTCTTGAAAACAGGAAAGCGATTAATGAACCAAACAAGTAATTTTTACCATGAGCGTACAAAGTGTCGTGTTAATTTGCGAGTTCTCTTGGTGAGTCACCCCCAAAGGGTGACTTACCAAGAGAACTCGTCTCTTACAAATCAAAGTTGACACGACACCTGTAGCAAGCGTAAAATAATTATCTGTAACGAAGGATTATATACAAGTAACGCAAGGATAATATAACCGAATTGTTCATTATCAAAAGATATCAATCAAAAAAACGGGGAAGCCGAAAACCGACCAGAGTAGGCACAACATCAAAAGCAAACATTATGGCAACGATTGTATTTCGTCACAAAGTGGGCGATATTGATGCCTGGCTCAAGGGCCACCAGGACAGGGTAGCAATATTTGCTCCTGCAGTATCCGGTTTTAAAACGTTCCAGGATGAAGCTGATCCAACCTCGGTGGTGATGGTGGCAGAAGTAACCGATATGGAATTGCTTGGATCTATCATAAACGATCCGAAAAACGATGCATTGAAAGCCATGCACACTGTATTGGAACCGATTATCATATCATTGCCGGTGGATTTATAAACGATTGTACAACTTCATGGCGCGGTCTCCTATGGAGAACCTTACTTATTTAACTGAACAAATTAGGTTTTCCGCAGGGAGATTTTGCTAAAAAGTTAAATCAACGGGTAAGCTGAAAACCGAACAATGTCGGCATAAAACTAAAAATATGGAATATACAGATATTCAACCCTCGCCGGAAAATATTATGAAAATTGGCACTGGCTTTTGGGCTTCTAAAATTTTGTTAACCGCAGTAAACTTTCAATTGTTTACCATTTTGGCGGAACAAAAATCAATGTCGGCAGCACAAATAAAAAGTCAATTGGCATTGAATTGTACAGATAGAAATGTGTATGATTTTTTGGATACTTTGACCGGTTTTGGTTTTCTAAGCCGACAGGGTATTTTGGAAGATTCAATGTATTCTAATGGTGCAGATACGGATATATTCTTAGATAAAAATAAGCCTTCTTATATAGGAGGTATCCTGGAAATGATGAATAACAGGTTATATGGATTTTGGGGCAACCTCGATGAAGGCTTATTGACCGGGCACCCGCAAAACGAAATAAAAAGTGGCCAAAATTTATTTGCTGAAATCTATAAGGATGAAGAGCGGTTAAAAGTGTTTGTTAATGGGATGACTGGCATTCAATTGGGCGGCTTTATGGCTTTTGCTGAAAAATTTGATTTCACAAAATTTAAAACATTAACTGATGTAGGTGGTTCTGCAGGATTGCTTTCTATAATGGTTGCCAAACATCAACCGCACATGAGTTGTGTAACATTCGACTTACCGGCAATTGAGCCCATTGCAAAAGCCACCATTGAACAATTTCAATTAACTGATCGGGTAAACCTACAAAGCGGAGATTTTTTTGAAGGTGCAATACCTGCTGCTGACATTGTTACCATGGGAAATATCCTGCACGATTGGGATGAAGAAAAGAAGATAGTACTAATGAAAAAAGCATTTGAGGCGCTGCCGGAAGGTGGAGCTTTTATAGTCATAGAAAGTATAATTGATGATGAAAGAAAGCAAAATGTTTTTGGAATGATGATGAGTTTGAATATGCTGATCGAAACAGGGACTGGTTTTGATTACACTTTTGCTGACTTTAACAATTGGGCTAAAGCGGTAGGGTTTAAATCAACGTCGCTGCTTCATTTGGCCGGCCCTGCCAGCGCTGCTATTGCATACAAATAACCTTGCCTGGATGATTTCCTGGAAACTAAGGAGTCGCTGCGGGGAATTAACATCTGATCAGGAAGCAAATTATTTATTACTAAAGTTTAACCAACATGAAGAAGTATTTTTTGTTTACCATCGTAGCAATCAGCCTCGCAGAAATTGCGTTTTCCCAAACCAACATAAAGTATGGCAATAACCCTGTTGCAGGCAAATATGTCAGTATCCGTGGCTTCAATATGTACTATGAAATATATGGGGCAGGTAAACCTTTGCTCATCATTCATGGCAATGGAGGTAGTATCAAGGATTTCAGTAACCAGATACCTTATTTTTCAAAAGAGTATAAGGTAATCCTGGCCGATAGCAGGGCTCAGGGGAAATCGGTAGATGCAAGTGACTCATTAAATTATGAAATGATGGCCGATGACTTAAATGCTTTGCTGGATAAGTTGCACCTTGATTCCTGTTATGTGATTGGCTGGAGTGATGGTGGCATCAACGGTTTGTTGCTTGCTATGCGCCATCCCGAAAAGGTAAAAAAGCTGGCGGTTACGGGTGCTAATTTATGGCCCGATACTACTGCGGTGGAACCAGGTCTTTTTCATTGGCTGGCCAGCCTGGTAGATTCTTTATCCGGGGTACAGCAAACCCCGGAAATAAAGAATCAATACAAACTATTGGCGATGATGACAAAGGAACCCAATATCACCTTAGCGCAATTACATACTGTCAAATGTCCCACATTGGTTATAGGAGGTGATCATGACGCCCTGCTACCAAGACATACATTAGTAATTGCAGAGGCGATTCCGAAATCTTATCTGTGGATACTACCCAATTCGGGGCATTCCACACCAATCCGGTACAGCAAACAATTTAATGAAACGGTCAATGACTTTTTTAAAAAGCCGTATCGGGTAATTGAGGGGATGGATCGGTTGGATTAATAGTGAATGCATGATACATGACTACCTGAAATCGAAAATGGTGTGCCGTCAGGGATTGACCATTCACCATTCAATGTCGTTTACTTAAGGCCTTTCCTCTCCTTTGGAGTATAATATAAACGGCGATGATGTTTCGCGAAAAAAGAACTGGAAAATGCAAATCTGATTTGAAATAAACCGGCAAAAAATGAAACGGATAATCCGAAAAGAAAAGTGCTTTGAGGCGTCAGAGTCAAGCTCCCCTCTCCTTGGGAGAGGGGTTGGGGGTGAGGTCTTACGAAGCACGAGGACTCCCTTTCTATAGTAGAGGATCTAGGTGAGATCGGGCAAACAAAGAAAATCTTATGTAAACGACATTTATTGACCATTCACTATTCGATAACTATAAATCACTGCAAATAATTAAAATATTTTTTTACCAGTAAAGAATAAGGATATGCAACGCCGGAACTTTATTAAAAACACCGCCCTTTGTGCGGTGGCTGTGAGCGCCAGTGGTTTTATACGCTTCAATGGCAGCAATTTTGAAGGCAACTGCGAAACCACCACGGATATTTTGGGGCCTTTTTACCGGCCGGGCAGTCCCGTACGGAACAACCTTACCATAAAAGGTGAAGCGGGAAACATCATATCCTTAAGTGGTGTCATCAGGCACAATGATTGTAAAACGCCTTATAAAAATGCAACAATCGAATTGTGGCATTGTGATAACGAGGGAAAATATGATAATACTTCTACATCCTTTCGTTACCGGGCAACCACCTACGCTGATGAAAAGGGGCACTACTCGTTTACTACTATTTTACCGGTACCCTACGAAGCGGGAGGCGGACTTACCAGGCCGGCACACTTTCATTTGATGATTACGGCAAAAGGTTACCAGTCGCTGGTAACACAACTTTATTTCAGTGGCGATTCCCATATCAGTAAAGATCCCTATGCTTCTTCTGCCAGTGCAAAGAGCAGGGTATTAACTGTTCAAAAGTTGCCAAACGGCACCAATAAAGTTGTTTATGATGTAGGTATGGCTGAGCTACTGCCGGTAGAAGCAGCCACTATTGATAAATTGGTTGGAGTGTATACAGATGCGGCCGACAAGAAAAAGAGCATTGTTTTTTTTAAAAAAGAAAATACTATCTGGAAGAAGAATGAGGCTTTTGGCGATAGGTTTCAATATGTTGGCAACAATGTTTTTGAAGAGGCCAATAATCCCCCGGGTTATTATTGGAGACTAGAGTTTGAATTCAAGCCATCCGGTGGTATCCAGCTAAATGAAAGCTATATTGACAATGATTTGGTAAAGCATAACGCTGTTTATCTTAAAAAAAATTAACCAGGTGGGAGCACGAAAATTAAAAAATAACCAATAAAAATAAAGCTTATGAAATCAGTCATTATTACAGGTGCCAGCAGGGGTATTGGGTTGCAAACGGCCCTTGCATTTGGAAGAGCCGGTTATAAAGTGTATGCCACCATGCGCAATCCGGAAGCCGCCGCTGCTTTTCAACAAACAATTAAAGATGAATCATTAAACATATCCATTACTGCAATGGATGTGGATGCTGATGAATCGGTAAAACAATGTATGCAAGCAATTCTGCAGGAGAATGGAGGAATAGATGTACTGGTAAACAATGCAGGCATCGAGCGCAATGGCTCTATTGAAGAAACGGATTTATCCGATTTCAGGGCTGTTATGGAAACAAATTATTTTGGAGTGCTTAGATGCATCAAAGCGGTGCTGCCGGGAATGCGCAGTAGCCGGAAAGGTTGTATCATTAATGTGACCTCCATTGGCGGCCGTATTGCCAATACGCCATTGGGTGCTTATGTAGCCAGCAAATTTGCATTGGAAGCGGTAAGTGAGTCGCTGGCGCAGGAAGTGAAGCCTTTTAATATCCGCGTAGCCATTGTGGAGCCCGGTATTATTGATACCGAAATGGCCAGGCATATTAGCGAAGGCAATGGTTCCATTTACCAGCAGGTAAGCCGCTTCGGGGGCCTCTTTGTAGCTGCGCTTCACCACCCAACCAATGCAGTCATTGTTGCAGAGAAGATGTTGGAAATAGCCAATGGTGAAAGCTGGCAATTGCGCCACCCGGTGGGGCCGGATGCCATACCATTTTTGCAGTGGCGGGCATCCATGACAGATGAAGAGTTTGTGGACTGGAATGCAGCAACTGATGAAGATTGGTATAACTCAGTTGAAAGCACTTTTGGATTGAATGCAAGACAGGACTAATTGAAGGGAATATCATCTTTACAAGAGATAATCAAAATTCACAAGTATAAAAGTTCCGGGAAATTCTCTTATGGCGGAAACAGGTGAATGAGGAAAATAGAGGAATCAATTGTCACAGTAAATTACAATTGGGATTTCAAAAAGAATTGCCAAGTGAATCGGTACAGTGAATTGCCACAGGCTTTAGCCTGTGGAGGGAATTTATAAAATAAACACTATATTGGCTTTAGCCAAATATTTTCCTGCTAAAAATAAAAGCCATGCCATTTGTAAGTGTTTATGTTCATTTTGTTTGGAGTACAAAAAACAGGGTGCCCTATTTAAAAGATATTACTATCAGAGAAGCCATGTGGCAACACATAAGAGACAACGCAAAACTAAAGGGAATATTTATAGATTTTGTCAATGGACACCTGGAACATTGCCATTGCCTGGTTTCTTTAGGAACGGAACAGACTATTAGTAAAGTAATGCAACTTGTAAAAGGAGAATCGGCAAATTGGTTTAACAAGCAACACTTTATTCCGGGGAAACTGGAATGGCAGGACGAGTATTTTGCTGTTTCAGTTTCAGAATCTGTGTTGAATAAAGTAAGGGATTATATTAAAACCAGGAAGAACACCATAGGAATAAAACATTTCAGCAGGAATATGATGAGTTCATTATTAAATATGGATTCAGGAAATTTAAAGATGATTGAGGATTGCGTTTCGGCTAAAGCCGAAATACGATTAATCAATCATCTTAATCCTCCAGCTAAAGCTGGAGGCAATTCAAAGTCTCATACATGCCGGAGCAGCTGTTAGAATTTGGCTGGGTATTCAATTTGGAAGGCTAAAGTTTTTATGGAAAACTAATCTTGAATGAAAGCCCGATTAAAATAAGGGATAGACTGTCGCCCTCAGGTAACTATCGGAGTCAATACCATGAAAAATGAACCTGGTCTACAAATCTTTAATTTTTAGAAGATACCTGTATTGTTGAAAGGTAAAAGTATCTTCATTTGTATTGTATTGATGAATTGCCACAGTGAATTGCCACAGTGAATTGCCACAGGCTTTAGCCTGTGGAAGATAATTAAAAAAATAACAATTTGGCTTTAGCCAAATAAACCAACTCTAATTGAAATGAAAATTTTATTCAAATGCCTGTTGTTTGTATGTTTCCTGAATGCCGCTAAATCCATGCTGGCACAAAACGCCGAAAAGATTCATTTCAAATCCATCCTTATAGACACGCACAATGATATACCTACCACTGCCATAAATAAGGGGCTAAGCTTTGACCAGTCGCTAAAGGGGATTACGCATTCAGACCTGAAAAGAATGGCAACCGGAGGTGTGGATGCCCAATTTTTTTCCATCTGGTGTGATGGACTTAAAAAGAATCCTTATGACTGGGCCAACCGTGAGATTGATACTGTATTGGCATGGACCCGCCGCAACCCCGGCAGCATGATGCAGGCATTTACAGTGAGCGATATAAAAGCAGCCGTTAAACAAAAAAAACTGGCGGTTCTCTTAGGAATGGAAGGTGGGCACATGATCGAAAATGATCTAACGAAGCTGGATGCCTTATACAAAAGAGGAGTGAGGTATATGACCTTAACCTGGAATAATTCTACCGATTGGGCAACTTCCGCCTTGTATGAAACCTCCCCCGACGATGCTGAACCAGGCGTAGTAAAAGATTCTTCCAGGAAAAAAGGCTTAACTTATTTCGGAAAGAAATTGGTGCTGCGTATGAATGAGTTAGGGATGCTGGTAGATCTGAGCCATGTGGGCGAACAAACTTTTGACGATGCCATGGCCGTTGCAACAAAACCGGTATTGGTATCACACAGTGATGTGTATGCGCTTTGTCCGCACAGGCGAAATTTAAAGGATGACCAGATTAAAGCTATTGCTAAAAATGGCGGGGTGATACAGCTTAATTTTTATAGTGGCTTTTTAGATTCGGCTTACGAAACACGCAACAATGCGTTTTTAGTTGTTCATGCCCGGGAAAAAGATTCGCTGCTTAAATTAAACCCTGAGCCGTACTTTATGGAAGCCTATCTTTTGGATAAGTATCCCGCTGAGGTACAGGCTATGCGTCCTCCCTTATCCTTGTTAATTGATCACCTCGATTATATTGTTCGAGTGGCTGGTGTAGATTATGTGGGCCTGGGAAGCGACTTTGATGGCATCCCTTCCACACCGGTGGGCTTAGATGGCGTAGAAGATTACCCGAAAATAACAGCCGCCCTGGTAAAAAGAGGGTACAGCAAAAAGGATATTGAAAAAATATTGGGAGCTAACCTGTTGCGGGTGATGGCAGCGAATGAAACAAAATGAAATTACCGGTCAGGATGTTTTTCAATTAATGATGAAACCAAAATAAGCCAGTAAAATACCCCTGGTGGCACAAACATAATGCTTCGAAAAAATATGGCGCAGTTATCAGCAACATTGGAAACAAACAAAAGAATATTATCCATCGATCTCCTTCGTGGGCTCGTAATGATCATAATGGCATTAGATCATGTGCGGGATTATTTTCATGCCGGTGCTTTTTTGTATAACCCCCTCGACCTTGAAAAAGCAAGCACCATTTTGTTTTTTACCAGGTGGATCACCCATTTTTGTGCACCGGTGTTTATGTTCCTGGCGGGCACTTCTGCGTTTTTGACAGGTCAAAGAAAAACAAAAAAACAATTATCCGCCTTTTTGTTGAAACGGGGTCTGTGGCTGGTTTTCCTGGAAATGGTAATCGTCAACTTCGGCTGGAACTTTGCCATCACCTTTCCCACAATGCTTTTTATTGTAATATGGGCACTGGGTATCAGCATGATTGTACTGGCGGGATTAATACATCTTCCAAAAAAAATAATACTGTTGATTGGAATACTATTAGTGGCGGGTCACAACCTGTTGGATGGCATTCATGTGCCAGGCAATAATTTACAAGCTTTTGGCTGGTCGCTCCTGCACGATCCAAACTTTTTTACCTGGCAGGGAAGGAGTATTTTTATCGGGTACCCGTTGCTTCCATGGATCGGTATAATGGCCCTTGGTTATTGCCTGGGCAATTTATACATCGCCGGCTACGATGCTGCTAAAAGAAAAAAGACTTTATTGCTCATTGGCTGTTCAGCAATCGGGTTGTTTATTTTACTTCGGCTCACCAATGTGTATGGCGATGCTGCTCACTGGAGCCAGCAAAAATCACCCTTCCTTACTTTTCTTTCTTTCATCAAAACGTCTAAATACCCGCCCTCTTTATTGTATATTTTAATGACCCTGGGACCGGCGATTATCTTCCTGGCCTTTACTGAAAAAGCAAATAATGCGTTGGCTAAAGTTATTTCGGTGTATGGCCGGGTACCTATGTTTTACTACATCCTTCATATATACCTGATACATGTAACGGCGATGGCTGCCTCGGAGTTTTTTACCAATGTGGACTGGAGAACCTGGATATTAAATCAGCCGCTTTGGTTTAATGATGGATTAAAAGGCTATGGCTTTTCGCTGAAGATAGTGTACCTGGTTTGGTTGGCAATAGTGATTGGATTGTACCCCTTGTGCAAATGGTACGACCGGTACAAAGTCAATCACAAAGAAAAGTGGTGGCTGAGTTATTTATAAGAAATATAAACCTACATCTCTCAAATTTAAAGCATACTTGATAGGATGAAAAAGATGATGGTACTGCTCTTATTGCCAATGGCAATGGCGGCACAAAAAAACTACCCCGTATTACTGGATGATTATGCCCGGGCTGAGTTTAAAGTAAAGGATTTTAATGGTACCGTGCTGGTGATGCAAAAAGGCAGGGCCATTTACAAAAAGGCTTTTGGCATGGCCGACCGGGAGTGGAATATTCCCAATACGATGGAAACCAAATTCCGCATTGGTTCTGTTACCAAACAATTTACGGCAGTCTGTATCCTTCAACTGGCAGAACAAGGCAAACTGGCGCTTGATGATAAACTGAGCAAGTACATTGCAAATTACCCCAAAGGCGACAGCATCACCATACACATGTTACTCAACCATACATCCGGTATTAAAAACTATACCGAACTGGCTGAGTTTTGGCCCAAATCTGTATTACCGCTATCAACCGATTCAATGATTGCACTGTTTAAAAATAAACCGCTCGATTTTTCCCCGGGTACCAAATGGAATTACAGTAACTCCGGTTATTTTTTACTGGGGGTGATTGTTGAAAAAGCATCCGGCAAAAAATTCAGTGATTATTTAACTGATAACATCATTAAAAAGCTGGGATTAAAAAACACAGGAATGAACCAGTTGGATTCCGTACTGGCTTTTCGTGCAAAAGGGTACGGCAAAAACCGGCAGGGCGTTTGGCAGCATGCCATGTATATTTCAATGGAAGGTCCCTACAGTGCAGGCGCCATGTTTTCCACCGTAGATGATTTGTACACCTGGACAAAAGCGCTGACCGGTAACAGGGTGTTGCCCGAAGCCTACACAAAAAAAATGACCACCCCATATATGAATCAATATGGTTATGGTATTGGCGTTGACAGTTTAAAAACACACCGGCGTATATCCCATAGCGGTGGTATCCCCGGCTTTAGCTCTTACCTTGCTTTTTTCCCTGATGATGATCTTTGCGTGGTTACCATTTCAAACAATGGTGGAGATGCCAGCAAGCTGGGTGTTGCACTCGCTTCCATCCTGTTTGATTTGCCGGTACAAAAACCATACACTCCCAAAGAGGTGAAGATAGACGCGGCTTTACTGGATAAGTATTTGGGTAAGTACACGGCCACCGGACCTATTGAACTCATCAAAAAAGAGGGCAAACTATATCGTCACAGGGATGGCTCGCCGGATATTGAACTTAAACCGGAATCTGCCACCCGCTTTTTTTATGCCGATGAATCGGATCGTTTTATTGATTTTGAAATTGACAATACAGGTAAGATCATCAAGGCATGGTTTACCGGCAATGGCGAAAAAATTGAAATGAAGAAGCAATGAGCTAAGAAGAAATACCGGGTAATAACCGGCAGAATATATCGCTATATCGGGTATCCGGCATTTGATTTGGATGAGAGCGGTGTCGCTCCTTCATTCATTGTGGGTAAAAGAAATACAAAGTCCATAGCAATTAAAAATAGTGGACGAGTCATTTGTAACAACTCAAAAACCAACCAAATTAACTAACTAAAACGAACTACTTGCATCAACCATTATCTGCCAGTCAAAAAAGGATTGAATCAATTGATATTCTCCGGGGCATTGCGATGGTGATTATGGCGCTGGATCATGTGCGGGATTACCTACACAATCAGTGCCAATATCGATGATCCCCTCAACCTGGCCACTACAACTCCTATTTTATTTTTTACAAGATGGATCACCCATTTTTGTGCACCCACCTTTGTATTTCTTTCCGGCGTTTCCATTTACCTGCAAAGTTTACGCAAAACAAAAAAAGAGTTAAGTTCATTTTTAATCAAGCGGGGAATGTGGTTAATTTTTGCGGAGTTTTTTATTATTTCTTTAGCCTGGACATTTAATCCCTTTTATAATTTTATCCCCTTCCAGGTCATCTGGACCATTGGTATCAGTATGGTGATACTTGGGTTGTTGATCCATCTTCCTTATAAATTAATTTTAGCGCTTGGGTTGCTCATTGTAATTGGACATAATTTACTGGATATACCGGAGTCGGTCCCGGGCTTTAAAGCTGGTTTTTGGTGGGATCTGTTGCACCATGGATTTTTTGCGCCATACGAATTTGCGCCCAATCATTTTGCATTCATTGTGTATCCCTTTCTACCCTGGACCGGGCTAATGATGATGGGTTATTGTACCGGTGTTTTCTTTACAACAAAGTATACGGAAGGCCAGCGAAGAAAAGTAATGGCCCGTATCGGTCTCACGTTGATACTGCTTTTTATTGTAATTCGCTTCATCAATATTTATGGTGACCCGCATGCCTGGCACACGCAAAAGAATGCCGTTCTTAGCATGTTCTCATTTATCAAAGTACATAAATATCCGCCCTCCTTACTGTACATGCTTATTACCATCGGCCCGGCAATGCTATTGTTATCTTATTTAGAAAAATTTAAAAACAGGTTTACCGCCACGATGGCCATCTATGGTAGAACTGCATTCTTCTATTATATCCTGCACATTTATTTGATTCACCTGGTGGCAGCCGTTTTATTTTTTACAAAGGGTCATACAATGCCCGAAGCAATTAAATCTGCTCCCAACTTACCCTTCTTATTTGTATTGCCCGGCGAGGGGGTTGGGCTGGCGATGGTGTATGTAATATGGCTGGCGATCGTAGCGGCTTTGTATTTCATTTGTAAATGGTACGACCAGTATAAAACCAATCATAAGGAAAAATGGTGGCTGAGTTATTTGTGACTGCTACCTTCACCTGGTTATGTAATGAAACAAAGTTCTATGATGACTGTATTTGTTATACCCGATGGGAAAGGTATTGTAAGATTTGGCCAGTCCGGGAGGCGAATGAATAATATTATCCTCCAGCTAAACATGGAAGTAATTCATGAGTTGCCACAGTGAATTGCCACAGGCTTCAGCCTGTAGGTAAAATTAAATTGGATTTAGCCAAATCATATTTCTAACAAAAAAAGGAATAACCATAAAATATTGTTCATGAAAAAAATACTATTAATCCTCACTGCAATTTTAATTGCAAACATGCTAATGGCACAGGAGCCCTTAACAGCAAGCCAACAGGCAGTACAACAAACGGTTATAAAAATGTTCGATGCTTTATCCAACCGGGATTCGATCAGCCTGAAAAATTATTGCACGGTTGATATTGCATTATATGAATATGGCCAGGTGTGGAAAATGGATACCCTTATTCTAAAAGCCATAACCCAAAACCAGGCAGCAGATTTTAAACGTACCAATTCTTTTGATTTCATCAATACCACCGCAGATAAAACTATGGCATGGGTTACTTATCGTCTTCATTCGGCCATAAACAGGGATGGCAAACAGGTAAATATACAATGGTTGGAAACGGTAGTTTTAGTTAAAGAGAAAAAGCGGTGGAGGATAAAACACCTGCATTCAACACTTATCAAACGAAGTTAAAAAATCAGTCGCAATACATTTCAATAATACAATCAACATAAAGGTTTTGAAAAAATACTACGCTCTCTTATCATCCTTTGTTTTAGCAGCCCCTGCTTTTTCACAAATAAAATTCAGCAATTAAACAAAAATGTATATTGAGTATAATGACCCGGTTACTGTTTTCAAAAATGGAGTTGGATTTAACTCAAAGAGATTATTTGAATAAGTGAAAGGAAGCGTTAATCAATCAACAACCGATAATTAAGATGAACAACTAAACAATTGATATGAAACAGTTACTCACTATTTTACTGGTTACATTTTCACTACCTGCTCTTAGTCAAACCAAACATGCAATAAATGAGCAACGCATTGAAAGCCGTATTATGGCACTGTCTGAATTTGGTAAAGATGCAAACGGCAAGGGTTACCGGGTTGCTTTTACAAAAGGAGATATAGAAGCAAGAACCTGGTTTATCGGGTTAATGAAAAAAGCAGGGCTGGAGGTTAGCATTGATTACGCCGGCAATATCATAGGAAAAAGAAAAGGGAAGAATCCTTCCTTAAAACCAATTGCATTTGGCTCTCATATTGATATGGTGCCTGATGGTGGCAATTACGATGGCTGTGTGGGTTCCATCGGTGCACTGGAAATGGTTGAAGTGTTGAATGAAAATAACATCATAACAACGCATCCGCTGGAAGTAATCATTTTCTCCGATGAGGAAGGTGGCACCATCGGCAGTATGGCCATGGCCGGGCATGTAACTGCCGAAGGATTGAAACAAAAAAGCCAAAGCGGACTTACCATGGCAGAGGGCATCAAAGCAATTGGTGGTAACCCGGATAGCATTCAATTTAGCGTTCGCCAAAAGGGAGACATCAAAGCATTTATTGAATTACACATTGAACAAGGCGGCATTTTAGAAAAGGAGCAAATCCAGGTTGGAGTGGTGGAAGGCATTGTAGGTATTGTACATTGGGAAGTAATAGTAGAGGGTTTTGCCAATCATGCCGGCACCACGCCCATGAATATGCGCAAAGACGCACTACTGGCTGCATCGAGATTGGTGATTGCAGTAAACGAGGCAATCAACAGTGTACCCGGAAAACAAGTGGGAACAATTGGTAAAATTGCTGCAATGCCCGGTGCTTACAACGTGATTCCGGGTAAGGTTACGATAAGCCTGGAAATAAGGGATCTTGCTGCAGAAAAAATTGAACAGTTGTTTCTCAACATAGAAAAAAGAGCAGCAACCATTGCTACTGCATCGGGTACAAAAATTTCTTTTCAACGACAGGCCAGTTCCATCAGGCCGGCATTAACTGATAAAGGACTACAGGCAATTATTGCTGCATCAGCAAAAGCATTGGGCCTTACTTATCAATTCATGCAAAGCGGTGCCGGGCATGATAGCCAGGAACTGTCCTTAATTGCACCGGTAGGAATGATTTTTATTCCCAGCAAAAAGGGCATCAGTCATTCGCCCAATGAATTTTCAACAGCAGGTGATATGGCCAACGGGGCCCGTGTGTTGTTACAAACTATTTTGGCATTGGATAAAAAATAAAATCATGAAAAGTAAATCATTCATTCTGTACTGTTGCTATTTGTGCTTCAAATTAACAGCTATGCCCAAAAGCCCCGTGCAAGAGATATCGGGATTCCTTTTGATGGAACCACCGGAAAATTCAATGCCATTACCGATGTAAAAGGAGTGGAAGTGGGTTACAGCACCATCATCTCCGGGCAGGGGAACAATATTCGGGGCAAGGGCCCGGTTCGTACCGGTGTTACGGCCATTTTACCCAGGGGCCGGAATAACAATCCTGTTTTTTCCAACTGGTATTCCCTCAACGGCAATGGAGAAATGACCGGTACTACCTGGATCACGGAGTCCGGTTTTTTTGGAAGGCCCCATCATGATTACCAATACCAACAGCGTAGGTGTGGTAAGGGATGCTGTATTAAAATGGTTTGTAAAGAAGGGCTGGTACAAAGAAGATTTTTGGTACACCTACCCGGTTGTAGCAGAAACCTACGATGGTTTTTTAAATGACATATATGGATTTCATGTAAATGAAAAGCAATGCTTATGAAGCATTGGATAGTGCAAAAACAGGCTCACTAAAAGAAGGAAATGTAGGTGGCGGAACCGGCATGATGTGTTTGGGATTTAAAGGCGGTACCGGAACAGCATCAAGAGTTATAATAATAAAAGATTCCAGCTATACAGTTGGGGTATTGGTGCAATCCAACTTTGGCAGCAAAAGAAATTTTATGATAGCCGGCGTACCCATTGGCAAGGAAGTAAGAGATACGATGAATTATGAATTAAAAGCCCCTCCATCCTACCGCCAGGAAGGCGATGGTTCCATCATCGTGGTGGTGGCCACCGATGCACCTCTGTTGCCGCACCAGTTAAAAAGAATTGCAGCCAGGGTTCCTATTTCGATTGGCATCGTTGGCGGACTTGGCAATAACGGTTCCGGTGATATTTTCATTGCATTTTCTACTGCCAACCCTGCTGCTTTTCAAAGAGAAGCATTTACCAGGGTAACCGAATTGCCCAACGATATGATCAATCCATTATTTGCGGCTACCGTACAGCCAACTGAAGAAGCCATCATCAATGCCATGGTAGCGGCTGAAACAATGGAAGGCATCAACGGTAACAAAGCGTATGCACTGCCGCATAAACTGGTAATTGATTTATTAAAAAAGTATAACAGGATAAAATAAAAATACGGATGATGGTATTGCACAAAACGGCACGCCATCGGGTAAGTGCATACTTTGGCTGGTATATAATCTTTGGAGAAATGTACCTTTTTTAACCACATTTCTCCAAAGATAATTTTGAATCCGTGGAGAAATCGCCTATTTTTATATACATTTCTCCACGGATTTTAAAAGAACATGGGATGGAAAAGGCAATTAAATTAATAGGAAGAGAACCCGAAATTGAAAAATTAAATAGGATACTATTGTCTGGCCAGGCCGAGTTTTTAGCGGTGTATGGCCGCAGAAGAGTGGGTAAAACTTTTTTGATACGACAGTACCTGAGAAACAATATTGTATTTGATTTTACCGGCACAAAAGATGGAACAAAAGAGCAACAGCTCCGGAATTTTTTCGATGAATATATAAAAAGGGCAGGTACTAAAAAAGGAAGGCAATTGCCCTCAAACTGGTTTTATGCTTTCAATTATTTGGTGGACTATCTAAAGGCATTGCCCCAAAAAAAGAAACAAAAGCATGTAATATTTATTGATGAAATGCCCTGGCTGGATAACCCTAAATCGAATTTTATATCCGCGTTGGAATTTTTTTGGAACCAGTATGTTTCTTCCATGGATAACGTGGTGCTCATTGCCTGCGGCTCTGCCTCCTCCTGGATAAAGAAGAACCTGATCAATGCCCGTGGGGGTTTATACAACAGGGTTACACAGCGGATAAAACTGGAGCCATTTAATTTACATGAAACCGCACTCTTTATAACTGCATTGGGAGCCAAACTAACCCAATACCAG
Source organism: Chitinophagales bacterium (assembly GCA_038213285.1). GTDB lineage: Bacteria > Bacteroidota > Bacteroidia > Chitinophagales > Chitinophagaceae > Ferruginibacter. The sequence goes on along the minus strand of JBBQTL010000072.1, from coordinate 1,529 downwards.
GTGATAGAAATATACATGGTGATGGGCGGTATACCATTTTATCTTAAAGAGATTTCCAAAGGGAAAAGCGCCACCCAATTAATAGATGAAATTTGTTTTTCACCAAAGGGGTTGCTGCGTGATGAGTATTCGCAATTGTATCATTCCCTTTTTAAAAACGCAGATCATCATATAAAAATAATAGAAGCACTGGCATCAAAGCCACAAGGTATGACAAGGCTGGATGTAGCTGTTAAAACCAAGCTAAGCGAAGCCACACTATCGCGTACTTTAGAAGAATTGATGGACTGTGATTTTATATCTTTTTATGAGCCACTGGTTAATAAAAAGAAGGAAGCTATTTACAAACTAACCGATTTATATTCCCTCTTCTATCTGAAATATATAAAGGCAAATAAGGGTGGTGGAAAAGGAACATGGGAGCAGCTATCTAACAAAGGCACTTTTAATGCATGGAGTGGATATGCGTTTGAAAATATCTGCATGTCGCATCTTTTACAGGTAAAGAAAGCTTTAGGCATCAGTGGTATTTACAGCACCACAAGTTCCTGGTTGTTTAAAGGAAACGATACCCTGCCAGGTACACAGATAGATATGATCATCGACCGGGCAGACCAAACCATTAACCTGTGTGAAGCAAAGTTTACCAAAGAAAATTTTGCCATTACAAAAGCTTATGCCACACAATTGAGATTGAAAAAATCTATTTTCAGGCAGGCCACGCAAACCAAAAAGGCAACATTTAATACATTACTTACCACTTATCCCGCACTAAGAAACGAACACTACCTGGGAGAAATAGATAGTGAAGTAACCATGGATAAATTATTTAAGCCGGAATAATTGTGGCCTCTGTTGAAAACTTTCAAGCAAAGAAAAAAAAGATGCAAAGGCGCAAAGTTGATTTTGTACTTTCTTTGCACCTTATTTTATCCCTTTGCGTCTTTGCGTAAAAAATAAATCACTAAGAAAACGACATTGAGTGCCCATTAACTAATGAAAATTGAAATGTGGACCAACCAGATGAAACAAAAATCACCGTAAACCTGGATTGACTAAGCATTGCCTACCGTTATGAACAATTTCTTAAACAAATCTTTTTTGATAAACCTGCTGCCGGATTTAAAATGCACCTCTTAACCCACCGTTAAAAGATTTGTCAATGAATTATTGATTATTTTTTTGCCATCTGTAATACTATCGCCTAAAATGCAACATATTATTGTAACATTGTGTTCTTAACATTTAAAAAATTAAATCCTAACAAAATGAGAAAGTTCTTTTTGCAATCTTTGATATTGATTGCCTGCCTGTCAACCAATATTGCCGTGAAGGCTCAAACGGCTGATGAAGTAATTGAAAAATACATTGCTGCCATTGGCGGTAAGGAAAAATGGAAGCAGATTAATTCTATGAAAGTAGATGGACAGTCATCCGATTCAAACGGATTTATTTATGACCCCAGAGGCATCGATGATGAAAAACTAAAATTCATTATGGAGATGAAAAATGTAAAAAGGGGAAGGATT
>JBBQTL010000071.1:0-21992 GCA_038213285.1 Chitinophagales bacterium | reverse complement strand
AATATTTACAAATTTTAGGCAATGCAGGAATATTAAAGAATGTTATTTATTAAGAATACATAAGCAAGGAGATTTTCTTTCAGCGTATAAAGCCTATAGCAACAATACTATTTGTACACATGGTCAAATAATATTGTTGCAGTAATATATTTAATTTATTTGGAAATCAGAATTAGATAACAATCACACTGTTAATTCCACCAAATTCGTTTGGTTGCTGACTGTCTGCTTCGGGTTCATTCGCCCATTCTGTAGCATTTACTTTGTATTTAAACTGGTGCTGAGAGCCTTTTGGCAAAGATACATCGCAGGTAAAACTGCCGTCTTTTTTCTTACCCATTACTACTGAATTTTCCCAGTCACTATTTAAGCCCAAAATTTCAATTGTTTCAGCGTTTTCAGCGTTTACTGTAAATTTCACTTTGCAATAATCTTTTGTCTTAAAGTATGTTTTTTGTACCATTTTTTGTTTGTTTATTTTAATAATGCTTCACTGCTTAATACAGTGATGCGGTAAAGGTAACCCTTTCGCATTTATTTTGTTATTTACATAATTGTTAATATCTGGTGTGGCTATTGGGTAATGCTAAATTGGGTTTAAGGTTATCCACAACAAATGGGTTTTTATTGGTATCTATATTCGGCTGGTTTAGATGGGCATTGTAGAAAAATGCCTGTTTTATTATTGAATCTGTTCACAATTAAACATACATGGCTGCGGACTTGCAGTTTGTTGATGATTGCTGTGTAAAGTTTTAGGTGTAAAACGAACCTGAAGGAATTGATAGCCGATAGCCGGGAATAATTTCTTTCACATTATAATCTCTTCTCCAATACTACAAATTGTAATGGTTGTTTGGGTATACCGAATGCATGATCAGCAGGGAAGGGTTTAATTTCACCAGTAAGCTGATACCCTTTTCGTTTATACCAGTCTATTAGCTCATGCCTTATATCGATTACAGTCATGATGATGGATGTACAATTAATTTCCCGGGTATAATTTTCAGCAGCCTGTAGTAGTTGTGTGCCAATACCCAATGCCTGTATATCAGGAGCTACTGTTAACATGCCGAGGTAAACTTGGAGCTCCTGTTGTTGCAGGTAAACACATCCTGCCAGTTCATTGGCATCATCACGGGCAGTTAGGATCACCGCACCCGGCTTTTGTATGATAGCTTTTATCGACTCCTCATTTGTACGAAGTCCATCCAGCAGATCGGCCTCAGTTGTCCATCCTTTTTTTGAGCTTTCACCCCGATATGCACTATTGACTAAATGAACCAGTTTTGCTATGTCGTTATTTACAAGGGGAGTGATGGTTAAAGAATGGGACATAAAAAAATATTAACAAAGCGAAAGAAGTTTGATAGAAAATAATTTCCAGAGTTTACAGGCACGTAAATCCAAGCATCATAGAGTGTATGTTTAATCATGCGATCGGATTGCTAATTTATAAAAGTCATTCCATTAAAAGTTCCTTCTACCTCTTATTGCTAATTTAGAAAACGATACGCATATTTTAAGCAGCAATTACTTTTGTAACCTGCAGAATACTACGGTATCCTTAAAAACACCGTTAAAAAGATAGTCTTCCTTAAAGTGCGCTTCCTTTACAAAACCGGTGCTGGTTAATATACCTGCGGATGTGCTGTTTTCCGGGTTGATCTGTGCTTCAATACTATGTAACTTCAATTCATTGAATCCAAATTCAATTACTTTTTCCAATGCTTCTTTCATTATTCCTTTCTTCCAGTAAGCCGGGTTAAGCATATAGCCTATTTCGGCCCGGCAATGTTCTTTAATCAACCTCCAGTAACCGATGGTTCCAATTAATGTTTGAGGGCTTTCCTTTAGCGAAATTGCCCAGGTGATGCCATCGTTATTTTTTAAAGACAAGATTATCCGGTTGATGAAAACTTCTCCATCCAAAACGGTAGCTGCTCTTTCCTTATCAATGTATTGCATTACTTGTTCATCACTTCTTAGTTTAAAAACTTCAAGAGCATCCTTAGCTGTTACTTTTCGTAATAGGAGTCTTGCTGTTTTTATTTCAGGGAAAACGGAAAAATCGATTTGTAGCATTTGGTTAGGTTTTGAAAAGCAAAATAGACAAATATTATAAATGCTTCAATTAATAAAATTTTATCACCATATTTGGAATCCTTTAGACAGTCAAAGGCATGCAATGGATTCAATTAATGTTACGATTTGGTTAGGGGAATTGACGATGCTAATCCGTTTAATAAATCACCCATTCCGCATGGTAACTAATATCTGCTTCATCCTGAATTTCATTTATATTTATCTTCTATTGTAAATGTTATGAACAAAGAATTATTTGAGAAATTGCATGCAGAAGGTATTGTCAGTGATCTTTCTTATGAAAAAATTATTGAGAAAGCAAAGCTAAACCTTCTTTCAGTTCATTGGGAAATAAAAACGGTTCTCTACCTCGGAATTTTATTGCTTAGCGCCGGCCTTGGAATATTGGTGTATAAAAATATTGATACCATCGGGCACCAGGCTATTTTATTGTTCCTGGCATTTATTTGTGCAGGCTGCTTCTATTATTGCTTTAAAAATAAACTGCCGTTTTCCACAGCCAAAGTAATAGCACCCAATTCTTTTTTCGATTACTTGTTATTATTGGGTTGCTGTACTTTTATCACATTCATTGGTTATGTGCAATATCAATACAATGTTTTTGGAAACCGGTATGGGCTGGCCATTTTTTTTCCGATGGTCGTTTTGTTTTTCACCGCCTATTATTTTGATCACATCGGAATCCTGTGTATGGCTATCACCAATCTTGGAGCCTGGCTGGGTATAGCAGTTACGCCAATGGATTTATTAACTTCCAACGATTTTAATAACAATAACCTCATTTATACCGGCCTTTCCCTCGGAGTTCTATTGCTGCTGATAGCATGGGTTATAAAGAAACGGGATATAAAAAAGCATTTTAAGTTTACCTATGCCAATTTCGGAACACACCTTGTTTTAATTTCCTGCCTTACAGCTATATTTTATTTTAGTAGCATTTACCTTGTTTGGTTCATTTTTTTATTAAGCCTCGTATATTTTCTTTACAGGAAATCAATGCAGGAGAAATCATTTTATTTTACGCTGGTCATTACCCTGTACGCCTATATTGGTATTAGCTATGTTGTACTGAATTTATTGGCTCATCTAAGCATTGATGGTATGGGCGCTATTTACCTGGGTTTTTTATACTTTATTGCTTCGGGTATCGCATTGGTTTTGTTTTTAATAAGCACAAACAAAAAATTAAAGCAACATGATAGCGTATAATACTTTATGGCTTAATAATTTATTTATCCGGCAGCAGGCAGCTGAAGCCTTTCAGCAAAATTGTTTGGATAAAGAGGAGTGGGTTAATATCAACAATCATTATCCATCATCATTTTATTCACCCAATTTTTTTATCAGGATCGGCCTGTTTATTCTTACAACAGTAATTGTTTTATTTTCTTTTGGACTTTTTTCTTTACTGTTTCTCAATTCGATTGAACATGCCGTTGGAGGCTTCGCGGTATTCTTTGCGTTGGTGGCTTATGTTGCATTGGAATACCTGGTGCGAACCAAAAAGCATTTGCAGTCAGGCGCAGATGACGCGTTGCTTTGGATATCTGCCTGCTGCCTTTTCGGTGGACTCAGTTATATATCCAATGCCGGTGATATTGCAAACTGTATCATTATTTTTATAATCTCCCTTTTTTGCGCACTACGGTTTGCAGACAGGGTAATGTCGGTTGTATCGTTTATTGCTTTCCTGGGTTTTTTCTTTTTTATGGGTGTTAAAATGGGGGAGGTGGCAAAAGCCTTTGTCCCTTTTATAATATCAGCCATCTCTGTTTTTACCTGGTTTTTGACAAAGAGAAAAATGAGGTTACCTACTAACCTGCTTTACACGAACTGTTTACAAGTAATTTTAATTGCAGCTTTGTTATTTATTTACTTCCCGATGAACTATTTTGTTGTGAGGGAATTTAGTAATGCTATGTTCAATTTAAACCTTGCTGCAAATGATTCAATTCCTTTTGGCTGGTTTTTCTGGTTATTTACACTCGTGATGCCCTTTGTTTATATCATCAGGGGCATTCACCAAAAGGATATTATTTTGATAAGGGTGAGCCTGCTACTGTTGGCAGCCATTGTTTTTACCATTCGATATTATTATTTTTTAGGTTCTATTGAAATGATGATGGCAGCAGGAGGCATAATACTGATAATAATTTCTTATGTGGTTACCCGGTATTTGAAAACGCCTAAATATAGTTTTACCAATCTTGAAATAAATACGGCTGAAGCTGAAGGGAACTTACAATTAGAAGGGCTGTTGCAGGTGCAAACTTTGGGAGGCCATGCGCAGGGTACGGAAGGAACCCAATTTGGCGGTGGAAGTTTTGGTGGTGGTGGGACTAGCGGAGATTTTTAACAAAGTAGTGACCTCTCGCCGGGAGAAATTAGATGGATACAAAAGAAAAAGCCGCTAAAATGGTGATCCAATCCATTTTACCGGCCCTCTTTAATTTTAAACACTGATAACCCTATAATTAGTTTGTACTTTTTATTTTTAGAACTTTTTCAAATCACCGCCTTTTCACATCGCTTCCTGTTACTTCTATTTCCTAAATGATGCCAAAAAAGTAACTGGTTGATTATTAATGAAAATTGCTGTTTTCAACTGGCGCTTATTTCCGCATATTGGAAATTTATTCTAAGAATGGAAACATTTGATCAATGCTTTCCTTCTTCAATTGCTCCCAAAGAAAAAGCCGCTAAAATGGTGATCCAATCCATTTTACCGGCCCTCTTTAATTTTAAACACTGATAACCCTATAATTAGTTTGTACTTTTTATTTTTAGAACTTTTTCAAATCACCGCCTTTTCACATCCCTTGCTGTTACTTCTATTTCCTAAATGATGCCAAACATCTAACTGGTTGATTATTAATGAAAATTGCTGTTTTCAACTGGCGCTTATTTCCGCATATTGGAAATATATTCTTAAAATGGAAAACCCCTTGGATAACTCTTTGTCCTTCAAGCCTAAAGAAAAAGCCGGTAAAATGATAAAGTAAAACTTTAGCCTTTGCAATCGTGATTCCAGCCTGATAACTGGATAGAATCGTACAGGCAAATAACTAAATAAAAAAGAACCCGCTTTCCGGCGGATTCTTTAATTTATTGGAGATATTTTCGTTTTTTAAAATGGTGTGAAATGAGTATTATTTAACGAATAACTTATAAGAGCCGGTAATCTCGGCAGTTCCTTTTTTATCCCAAACCCTAAAATTTACTACCACATGATTCCTCCTGTCTTTCAATTCCGTAATCACCGCATTTAAGGTAATGTAACGGGCATCTTCCGGGGATACTCCTGTTTCATCAAAAGCGGAAAACAATTCTTCTGAATTTAATATTTCCACTCCGGTGTTTAACTTTAATACTTGTTTGCTTCCGGGAAACACCCTGCCCCCTGTTTCTGTCCAGCCTTCTTCGATTATTAGCAACATGTTTATATTCTGGTTCAGTTCCACTTTATTTCCTTCCGGCACAAGGTTCTCATCATCAAAAACAAGGTATGCTTCACTTATTGTAAAACCTTTTGATTTTAATATAATTCCATTTTTAATTAAACTGGTTTCTTTGGTTGCTGTAGTTGTTTTTTTTGCCGCTTTTTTCCGCTGCGAAAAAACAGCAACGCTGTTGAAAAAAAACACGCATAAAAATAGTATGTAAGCAGGTTTAGGTAGTTTCATTGATGCTGGGTTATTGAATTTTGAATGTACAATAATAATTCTAATAACGGCAATTCCATTTTTACATTGTAGCAAATTATCCGAATTCAATTGACTGAGCCTGTATTACCCCTAAATCTTTATAAATATCCTTGCAGGTAGAAATTGCTGGTCGGGCAGCTTTCCAGTGAACTTTATGCAAACGAATCTGCATGGCTTTTAGTTATTAAATAAGTTAATTTGATATTGAGACAAAATATCCGTTAACTTAAACAATACAAAATAAACAGCAAATGATGAACCCATTATCGGTTTTTGAAAGCACTGAATTTAAGAAACGATTGCTGCAACATGCTGTGGGTTTGATTGAACAAAGAATGACCGCTGCTGCCCATGCAATGGAAGCTGCCCAGGCGGCCTCTAATGCAGAAGAAAAAAGCAGTGCCGGAGATAAATACGAAACATCAAGGGCAATGGGGCATTTGGAAAAGGAGATGTATTCACGCCAGTTGGAAGCGAACCGCAGAGAACTGGAAGCACTCTACAATATTGATTGTTTAAATAGGTATCAAACAGCATCAACAGGTAGTATCATTCAAACTGATGAGTCCTTTTTTTTCATAGCCGCGGGCCTTGGTAAAATATCTTTTGAGGGAAAGGATATTTATATGCTTTCACCCCATGCACCGGTTGCCAGGCAATTGTATGGTAAAAGAAAGGGTGATACTTTTACATTCAACAAAATGGAAAACAAAATAACAAATGTTTTCTGATAATTATTTGAATGGGTATTTTATCAATTACATCGTTTTGTCATTCACCAGAATTGTAGTGTGGCTTATTTTCTACAAAATAAAATCGATTATACTACAAATGCTTTGATGATCAGTGTCCATCTTTATCTAAGTTTAATCCATACCGCTGAAGCCAGATCGACACCTCCTAAAACATACGGATTATATCCGGGACTACACTATGCAAGACCTCTGTAACAGGAGGTTTTTTTAATTTGACGCAATTCGCAACATGCCTCCCGGCAGTATAATAAGATTGGCATAGAAAGAGTTTGGCCGGGTTATCCCGTGGCGTACGGCTTTTAGTTCAGTTATGTTATAGCATTTTTAATTTAAATGATATGGCGATTGCAATAGTAACTTTGAATAAACTATAAATCAAAGTTATGATGAATGCTTACGACCTGCTGGCTTATACCGCATTAACAACATGGCAAAAGAAAATGATGCGCAGGCCTTCTTTGTTGAACAGTCTTTCCAAAAAAATTCAAACCAAAATAAATACCTGGATACCGGAGAAAGTTCACCAGGCCATCACTGCTACCATTAAACAAATGATCAGGGGGGTATTGTTTGGGGCAAAATATACAACCACCGATCCATTGATTAATACCGACCTGGAGACACGGGAACAAGCAGTGCAGAAAAAAATAGATTGGTACAGGAACACGGCAGCCGTAGAAGGCGGAATAACCGGGGCAGGTGGTATATTGCTTGGGTTAGCTGATTTTCCAATATTAATCGGACTTAAATTAAAATTACTTTTTGATATTGCCGCCATCTATGGAATGGATGTAAAAAATTATAAAGAAAGAGTGTACCTGCTACATATATTCGAACTGGCATTTTCAAGTGATGAACACAGAAAGAATATTTATACGAAAATGGTGAATTGGGAAGATCAGCGGCAGCATTTACCAGAAGATATCAACCAGTTTGACTGGCGTAATTTTCAGCAGGAATACCGCGATTATATTGATCTTGCAAAAATGGCGCAGTTAGTGCCTGTAATTGGTGCACCGGTAGGTGTACTGGTAAATTATCGTTTAATAAAAAAGTTAGGTTTTACTGCAATGAATGCCTACCGGATGCGATTATTTAATGCCCCACCTCTATTGAGCGAAGTGTTATGAAAGGCAACGAAATAATAATCTACACGGATGGAAGTTGCCATACTCAAAAAAGAATAGGTGCCTGGGTGGCAATTGTGATAATTGAAAAGGAGAAAATTGTACTGAAAGGCGATGAAATAAATACTACTCATAACCGGATGGAATTAATGGCGGTAATTAAAGCCATCGAATACGTTGATAATATATTGAAAGGGGATTTTGTTATACAATTGTTTACAGATAGCCAGTATGTAATGAACCTGCGGGTAAGATCCGGGCAACTGGAAGCAGGTAATTTTATTACCAAAAAGGGAGAAGAGCTTAGAAACGCCGATCTGCTTAAACGTCTGATCAGCCTTTTTGCAAACCACACTGTTCAACTGAATAAAGTGAAGGCTCACCAAAAAAAGAATGATACCATCAACTTAAACAGGGAGGCAGATCAGTTGTCAAGAAACGAGCTCCGGACATTGGTAAATAAAGCAGGCTAAGTATTTAAAAATACTTGTTGGTTTCTATGAATTATGCAAAAATTAGAAACCATTCTGTAACAATTAAACAGTATTTATCCGGCACCTTTACAATAATTTTTTCAATACATTTCATTTAACCGACAGATTCTTTTAATTGGTTTACATTTACAATCTTAAATTCAATATTGGTACTTTATGAAAAAGCATTTCAACACATTCCTTATACGGATACTTCCTGTCATATTTTTCCTGTTCAATACCGGCTGCAACGAGGCAAGCACCGTTGAAGTAGCTCAATTAAAGGAAAAGGATTCCACCTCTAAAACGGAAACAATTAAGGAAGCAGGTTCCGGAATTAATACGAGACCAATAGATACAGCCGATTACGATAAAAAAATGCTGGCGTTGAGCAATTCCGATACAACCGGAAAGTGGCCGATTAAAACACCTTATCCATTACCCGGAGCGTTGTTGCCCTATAACAGGATCATTGCTTTTTATGGTAATTTATATTCGAAACGAATGGGTATTTTAGGTGAAATACCCAAAGAAGAAATGTTGAAAAAGTTGCAGGGAGAAGTAGCCAGTTGGCAGGCTGCAGATACTACGGTAAAGGTAATTCCTGCCTTGCATTATGTGGCAGTCACTGCTCAGGGGGCGCCTGGCAAAGATGGCAAGCACCGCATGAGAATGCCTTTTCACCAGATCGATACAATCATGAACTGGGCCAAGGAGATCAATGCATTGGTGTTTGTGGATATACAGGTTGGGCATAGTTCAGTAAAAGACGAAGTGGCCTCCTTGGAGCCATACCTGAAGTTGCCAAATGTACATTTGGGTATTGACCCGGAATTTTCGATGAAGAATGGCGAGCGGCCAGGTACTAAAATTGGCACCTTTAACTCAGATGATATTAATAGTGCCATTGATATTTTAGCAGATGTTGTCCGTAAAAATAATCTTCCTCCCAAGATATTGGTTATACATCGCTTTACACAGGGTATGGTAACAGGGTATGATAAAATTAAAAAATTACCGGAAGTACAGATTGTGATGGATATGGATGGATTTGGCGATAAAACCTTAAAAAGGTCTACTTACCTCCGATATATTTATAAAGAGCCTGTTCAGTTTACAGGGTTTAAATTGTTTTATAAAAATGATAATAAGCCCAACACAAGTGGCATTTACAAACCAGCCGAATTATTAAAGTTTACTCCCAAACCCATTTACATCCAATACCAATAATATTTAACCGTTTCTTATTCATCATGAAGAATAATCTTGTTGCATTTGTGGCATTCCTGCTTGTATTATCAGCTTGTTCGTCCAGCCCCGAAAGAGTAATCAATTCCACATCTGATTCTACCACGCAGGTAGAAAAGGTTGCTGCCAAAAAGGTGAAGGCAGACCTCGCTACCATAATTTCAAAAAAGGAAGTGCCGGTGCTATGCTATCATCATATCCGCAATTTTAATGCAGGGCAGAGTGAAAGTATGAAAAGTTATTCTGTAACACCTACCGCATTTGCAGAACAAATGAAAGCATTACACGATAGTGACTATCAAACAATATTACCCGACCAGTTATATGACTACCTGCTGTATGACGGCGTATTACCTGCCAAACCTGTAATGATCACTTTTGATGATACGGATGAAGAGCAATACAGCATAGGCGTTCCTGAAATGAATAAATACGGCTTTAAGGGTGTTTATTTTATTATGACGATTTCGATTAACCGGCCCCGGTATATGAGCAAAGAGCAGATTAAAAATTTATCGGATAGCGGCCACGTGATTGCCGGCCATACCTGGGATCATCACATGGTTACCAAATATGTGGGGGCCGATTGGGATACCCAACTGGTGAATCCACAGCGGAAACTGGAAGCCATTACCGGAAAGAAAGTAAAATATTTCGCCTATCCGTTTGGGCTATGGAACCAGGCTGCAATTCCTGAAATAAAAAACCGTGGTTATGATCTTGCCTTTATCCTGTCATCCAAAAGAGATTCTGTAGAGCCATTATACACCGTAAGGCGAATGATCGTTCCTGGTACCTGGTCTACTCCGGGCATGTTAAAAGCCATGAAAACAACATTCAATAAATTGCCGCCGCCGGGTTTGGCTAAGCAGTAGAAAAATAATTGCCAATGTGCCATCCTGAATAGTTGAATATCTTACCATCCAGGATGGCAATTTTTTTTTTGACGCACCTCTCGCGTTTATTATCAGTTGACTGCCTAACAAAGTATTGCGCTATTGGTCGTTTACTGACGCAACTTTTTGGGCTGTACCCCAAATGATAGCTTTAGGAATCGGTTATCCTTAAAAAAGAATATTTTTAGATGTTTGCTTTGCAACCTTTGATGATAGTACCTTCTTTATTTAAATAATATTTTATGCTAAAGTTTTTCACCTCCTCCATTGCGATAATTACAATTGGATTGGTTTGTTTACAATGGAACGATAATAGTAAAAATGATTTCGAAAGTTTAAATAGTAGCGTTAGTAGAAAAGTACCTGTAATCGATTCAGGAAATGTGGAAAGCAATTACAAAAATTTTTGCTCCGGTTGCCATGGTGAAAAAATGGATGCTTTTGTAGACCGGAAATGGAAATATGGCAGTACAAGAGAAGACCTTTTTAAGGGGATAAAGCAGGGCTATCCGGATGGCGGAATGCCTGGATTTGATTCAGCATTTTCAAATGAGGAAATGTATGCCCTGGCCGATTATATACTCGCTGGCATCAAAAACCTGAAACGATATGATTTTAAGAAGGCAACTGTACAGGAAAACTTGTTCGTGTCAGAAGCGTTGAATATTAAGCTGGATACCGTTGTAAAAGGGTTAGGTAGCCCATGGAGCATTGCTTTTTTACCGAAAGGCGAAATGCTGGTTACAGAGAAATCAGGCAAGCTTCACCTGGTGAAAAAAGACAGGACATTGCAGATAATCAGTGGTGTTCCGCCGGTGGCTGCTGAGGGGCAGGGAGGTTTGATGGATGTAATATTGCATCCCAATTTTAAAATAAACCACCTTATTTATCTTTCCTATTCTGCAATTAAAAAAGAAGGTTCAACAACCCTGGCAACTACTGCAATTATGAGGGCTAAATTGAAAGGCGATCAACTACAAGAGCAACAAATTATTTTTGAAGCCCTGCCGTATTCAAGAACCCGCCATCACTATGGTTCCCGGATGGTTTTTGGCAGGGATGGACTATTATATTTCTCGGTTGGTGAAAGGGGAAATGAAAAACAAAATCCCCAATCGCTGGAAAATGACCTGGGTAAAATACATCGTATAAAAGATGATGGATCTATCCCCACAGATAATCCATTTGTAAACAAAAACGGTGCAAAGCCTTCTATTTTTACCTACGGTAACCGCAACCCGCAGGGCCTCACAATGAACCCGCTTACCGGTGCAATATGGTCAAATGAGCATGGCCCCAGAGGAGGGGATGAAATCAATATTGTGGGAGCCGGAAATAATTATGGATGGCCGGCCATCTCATGGGGTATCAATTACGATGGCAAAATAATCACTGACAAAACAGCCATAGTAGGGATGGAGCAGCCGCTGTTATACTGGATACCATCTATTGGACCAAGTGGAATGGCCTTTGTGGAGGGTAGCCGTTATGCTGGCTGGAAAGGCGATTTGCTGGTGGGCTCACTGCGCTTTAAATACCTTAACCGGTGTAAAATAAAAAATGGGAAAGTGGTGGGTGAAGAATTATTACTTAAAAATATTGGTCGTTTAAGAGACGTAAGGATGGGGCCAGACGGCTATATTTATGTGTCCGTAGAGAATCCTGGCTTCGTTTTTAGATTGATGCCGGTTGCGAAATAAAGAACGTCACAACATGACACCGGGCCCGGATTTGATTTTGTTAAATCCAGCAATGCGCCCACACAATAGCAGGGCAGTTGCTACAACTTTTTTTAAATAAGGCTCCGGACTGCCTTTGCTCATGGCTATTAAGTTGGCTGCTTTATCGAGTTAAAGAAAACTATGACAGATTTCAATGAGCATAAAAAAAATATTGATTTAAACGGATTTACAATAATTGAGAAAATTTTTACTGATGCCGAAACAGTATATATCATCAACGTAATTAATAAAGCCGCTTGTTCGATTCTCACTGATAGAATGGCAACTGGCCTTTATGCAATGCGTCGGTTTTTTAAAGAAATACCCGAAGCAGCGAAGTTGATTTTTAATGAAAAACTACGTTCCATAATCAAAGATGTATTTGGGAATGAGTACTTTGTTGTGAAATCGATTTACTTTGATAAACCACCTCAATCCAATTGGTTTGTATCGTATCACCAGGATCTGACTATTTCCATTAACCGGAAAGTTGATCTCCCTGGTTTTAATAAAAAGGACCGTTAAGCAGGATCAATTTGCTGTTCAACCCCCGTTGCAAATATTGGAGAATAACTTTACCATCCCCATTCACCTGGATGATACGGACGAGAATAACGGGGCCTTAAAAGTAATTCCAGGTTCGAATCAAAAAGGAATTTACCGGCCTGAATCGACCGACTGGTCAATAGAAAGGAAATTATTTGCAGGGTGAAGAAAGGAGAGGTGATGATCATGCGGCCGTTGCTGCTGCATTCGTCCAATAAAACAATCAACAACCACCAACGCCGTGTTATCCATATCGAATTTAGTAATGCAATATTACCCGATGAAATACAATGGTCGGAGTGCATGCAGTAAGTCACAGTTGTACAAAGTTGCAGGTACAATTATTTTTTCATTATATTTAATTTTTTACAAACCAAATCATGAGAAATAAAATTACTGCATTCTTCCTGTTCATTTTTACAGGTGGTCTTTTTGCGCAATCAATAATTGATACCAATTTAATCTCATCCGTTGCCCCACTCTTTGATCTTCAGTTTAGCCATTCAGAAAAAGATTCGATGCTGGATGGCGTGAGGGATAATGCTGCACTCTATAAAAAGATGCACGCCCTGCCCATCGCAAATAGTTTGAACTATCCTTTTGCCTTTAACCCTGCACCGGCAGGTTTTGTAATTCCTACAAAACAGGATCTCATCAACTGGGCCATTCCGGTAAATGTGGAAATGCCAAAAAATAAAAATGAACTCGCATTTTATTCCGTGTTGCAATTGGCTTCCCTTATAAAAAACAAAAAAATAAGTTCCGTTGCCTTAACCACATTTTTTATCAACAGGTTAAAGAAATGGGGTGATACGCTTGAATGTGTAATTAGTCTTACAGAAGAACTCGCCATGAAACAGGCGAAGCAAGCAGATGATGAAATAAGAAAAGGCAACTACCGGGGACCATTGCACGGCATTCCCTACGGACTGAAAGACCTGTTTGCCGTAAAAGGTTATAAAACAACCTGGGGATCTGTTCCCTACAAAGACCAGGTAGTTGATGAAGATGCATTTGTGTACACCCAATTAAAAAAGTCCGGAGCGGTTTTGTGTGCTAAACTCACCCTAGGCGAATTGGCGTATAATGATCTTTGGTTCGGCGGTAAAACCCGTAATCCATGGGATATCAGTCGTGGCTCAAGCGGCTCATCTGCAGGCTCTGCATCTGCAACGGTTGCTGGTTTATTACCTTTTGCAATTGGCACCGAAACACTTGGTTCCATCGTATCGCCTTCGCATACATGTGGTGCAACAGGCTTGCGGCCAACCTTTGGATCCGTAAGCCGGAGTGGTGCAATGGTACTGTGCTGGAGCCTTGATAAAGCGGGGCCTATCTGCAGAAGTGCAGAAGATGCCGCAGTAGTATTCTATTATTTAAAAGGCACCGATGGTAAAGATGCAAGTGCGGTTAACCGTTCTTTTAATTATACCGGCAAACTGAATTTTAAGAAATTAAGGATTGGCTATGTAGCGAATTATTTTAAATCAATTTCAAAAACGGGTTTGCAATGGAATGTTATAGAAGCATATAGAAAATTGGGAGCAAATGTTCAGGCGATTGATTTCCCCGACAGCCTGCTGTATCCCGTGAACCTGGTAGACCCAATATTAAGTGCGGAATCTGCAGCGGCTTTTGATGAACTGACAAGGGGTAACGGAGATGACCTGATCCGGCGGCAGGATAAAAATTTCTGGCCAAATGGTTTCCGTGTTGCCCGATTGATACCTGCAGTTGAATACATCAACGCCAACCGCCACCGTTCCACATTGATTGAAGCGATGAATGCATTCATGAAAAATTATGACGTGTTGATTGTTCCCAGTTTTGCCGGAAACCAGCTAAGCATCACCAATCTTACCGGCCACCCGGTAGTGGTTTTTCCAATCGGCTTTACTGAGAGGGGGCTGCCAAACAGCATCACGCTGATAGGCAATCTCTATGATGAAGCAACGATATTGGCAGCGGCCAAAGCTTACCAGGATACAACTGATTCTAATAAGCAACATCCGGAGAAGTTTAGGAATTGAGAATGAGGAATGAGGAATTAAAAATTAAGAATTAAATATTATATGTTAAGAAGTATTACCTGCCTGTTATTAATCACCTTAGTTGTTTCTTGTACAAATGCACCTGTTAGCAATACAAAAACAGCCACTAAAAAAGCGGTTAATACAGCAGCGGGGATTACAAAAATAGATACTTCATTTACCGGCTTTAAAATAGCTGCCATTATGGATGACACAAAGATAATATTTACTGCACACGGCAAACAGGACGCAGAAAATAGAGAAACTACAACAGGGTTTTTTATAAAAGGCTTTTCGGGCATGGATGATAAAGCTGCAGAGGAAAACCTGCAAGCAATTGTTTACGACCGAAAGCATAGCGGAAATGTAGCAAATACAGAAAATGAAACAATTAAAATTTACAATACTTCCGTCGGAAAGGCAATTATTACAACCGTTACATTAAAGTATAAAAACAATAAAATAGCTGTTGCAACCACGGCAACAGTATCCAATGGCAAAAATGCTATTTTATTCGTAGGTGAAGATTATAGTAACGGCGATTATACAGATAAATTTAAAAGTACTTTTAATTCTATTGAATTTTAAAAGGCCTTTCTTCAAAAGTTTACAGGTGAGTCAGGTACTACCGACGTAGCATTTTGCCGGGTATTAGGATGATGCCTTTAAGTAAACCAAATATGCCATCTACTGCAAAACCGGGTATTCTGAACGGAAGCGTAAGTAGCCAAAAAAAAGGATACAGTATCAACGCCAAAATGGCCAGCGGCCAGCAAAGAATAAAGAGGATGATCCAGGCAATGAATGTAAACATAGGTTGAAGATAATTACTGCCCGGTAGCAAGCCAAGTCAAATTACATGAACGGCAGGCAAATTGGATGCTTTGCAGGCGCACTCCGTCCTGTGTCGGCCTTGTTACTACTATTTCAAGTTGAAAAATACTTCAGCTACGTATGTTTAATTAAAACGATATAAATAGAAATTGTACACAAAGCACAACAGCGGTTAACAAAGTAGTATTTACCCCTTCTTTTCATCCGTATGTTTTGACTGCATATATTCTGTTGGGGTTATATTAAACTGTTTTTGAAAACTCCGGGCAAAATTGCTTTGTGAACTAAAACCCACCATGTCTGCTATTTCATAAATCCTATGTTCTCCCTGGGCAAGTAATTCAGCAGCTTTTTTAAGCCGGGTTATATTAATTACCTCCAGCGGTGTGAGTACAGAAATGGCTTTTATTTTTCTGTAGAGCGTAATGCGGCTCATATTCATAATGGTTGCCAGCCCTTCCACATCCATATCAGCATCTTCTATATTTTTACAGATAGCATCATTCAACGTTTCCAAAAAATGCTCATCCGCTTTTGTATGTGCCATGCTTTTAATGTGTATCAACGGGGAGCTTGCATAAAATTCACGGATGCTGTTGCGGTTTGCCAGCAGGCTGGCGATCTGTGCCATCAGGTGTTCTTTTGAAAATGGTTTTTCAATGTAGGCATCAGCCCCCAACTCAAGCCCCTGCACTTTTGACTGAATGGTATTTTTTGCAGTAAGCAGTATAACAGGGATGTGTGAATACTCAACAGTTGATTTTATTGTTTTACATAATTCAAATCCATCCATCACCGGCATCATTACATCGCTTACTATCAGTTGCACCGCTTCTGTTTCCAGCAATGCCAATGCCTCCTTACCCTCTGCCGCTTTCAGTACCGCATACTTGTTTTTTAAAATCCTTTCCAGGAATTCAAGTATTTCTTCATTATCATCTACAAGTAATATCAGTGGTAACATAGTAGCTGGTTTATTTTATAGACGTTTAATTTTTTTTTGTTTGTTTTCTTCCAGCGGTTTCAGCGGCAGGCAAAGTACAAATACATTTACACCGCCGTCCGGATTTTTAAGATATAAATTTCCTTTGTGCAATAGTGTTAAAGATTTTGCAAGCGCCAGCCCGATGCCTGTTCTCTGCTGCTTTGCAGCTTCTTTCATCCTGTAAAAAGGTTCAAATATTTTATCACTCATTTCAGCAGGAATGATCAGCCCGTCATTTTCAATTTCAATGGTAAAATATGGGCCACTGTTATCCGGCGGAATGAGCCGTACGGTTACGTTACTTTGGGCATACTTTACGGCATTGTTAATCAGGTTGCTGAAAATTTTATTCAATGCTTCCTCATCAGCAAGCGCATATATAACAGTGGAAGGAAGCTGTAGGTTGTAAGCCAGTTTCTTTTTTTTAGCAAGCGGAGAAAAGTTTTCATAATTTTCTTTGAGCAGTGCGGTGATATCCACTTTTAAAAAATCAATGCTGAACCCTTTTGTTTCCGTTTGCCTGAAATCGAGTATTTGTGTTATAAGTGCAATGAGGCGGTTGGTGTTTCTTTCCATTGTCACCACATCTTCTTTTATGGATGGCACTTCCTCTACCTGCTCCAGCAAATTTTCGACCGGACCTTTTATCAGTGTAAGCGGTGTTCTTATTTCATGTGCGATGTTGGTAAAGAAATCAATCTTGGCTTCATAAATCTCTTTCTCTTTTTTATCTTCTGCAATGATATGATACGTCCTCAATAAATAATATGCAATTGTAATGGCTACAACAGCATACACAATATAAGCCCAACTGGTTGCCCACCAGGGCGGTAAAATTTTTATAGTCAGTTGTTTTACTTCTTTGCTCCAGTTGCCATTAATGCCTGCCTTCACTTTAAAAATATATTTTCCGGGAGATAGGTTGGTGAAATATATTTTTCGGTTTGGATTTATTTCTGTCCATGCATTATCTATGCCTTGCATGGTGTAGCTGTAGATGGTCATTTCAGGCGAGATAAAACTCAGTGCAGCAAAGTCTATGCTGATGGAAGAGCGGTCATAAGGCAATGCTATTTCATCCGTGTATAAAATTGATTGCCGTAAGATAGCGCTGTCATTGGCTATATCGAGCTCTTTGTTTTGCACCTGCAAGCCCGTAATGTACACCGGCGGTACAATGGCAGGTTTTAAAAAATTACCCGGCACAAAACGGATCATGCCTTTTACACTTCCAAAATAAAGTTGCCCATCTTCATCTTTATAACCGGAATTGTAATTGAACTGGTCATTCAATAATCCATTGTCTTTTGTATATATAATTACATTGCCATTTTCGGGGTGTAGGTTTACCAACCCTCTTGAAGTGGTTACCCATAAATTCTGTTGATTATCCTCCAGCACCTTAAAGATAAAATTACTGGGCAGCCCGTTTTGAATGGTAAAGTGTATGATTGTTTTTCTGTCTTTGCTTAGTTTACACAGACCGCCACCTTCGGTTGCAATCCATAGGTTTTGTTTACCATCTTCATAAATAGCGTTGATGGTGTTGTTGGTTAAACTGTTTTTATTGGCTGGGTCATTTTCAAAATGCCCTTGTTTTTTTGTTACAGGGTTATAAAAATAAAGCCCCCTGTCATGTGTGCCAATCCAGATTGTTTTGTTGTCATCTTCCAGCAGGCAGGATACAAATGTATGCGGTGGTAAGCTGGCGGCGCTGTCAAATCCATCTGCCCTGCTGTCAAATTTAAATAAGGAGTTGCTGGTGCCTGCATAAATTTCTCCATTCTTTGTTTGTAACAGGCATACAATAAAATTACTTTTCAATTCTTTGTTGCCCGGGCCGGCGGCATAGTGTTTTTTTATTTTTCCTGTGGCAATGTCCATTACATCAAGTCCGTGTTCAAATGTGCCTATCCACAGGTCGTTGCCTGTTGCCAGCAAACCATGTATGTTGGTGTAGGCAATACTGTTCTTTTCTCCCGTAGGCTTATACTGGGTAATTGCACCTGTTGCCGGGTTTAATTTATTTAGCCCTGCGTCTTCGGTTCCTATCCATAAATTCCCTAGTCGGTCGTTGCAAATTTCCCTCACCACGCTGCCGCCAAGAGCATTGGCAGAATTATCCGGAAAATATTTTTGGAACACTGCATATTGTTTTGAATAATAATTGATACCGCCAAAGTAGGTGCCAGCCCACATGCCGCCTTCCATATCCTTGCAAAGGGTGTACACAGCATTATCTGAAAGGGAATAGGGATCGAGTAATTTTTTTTTAAGATTAGTAAATTGTTTTGTGCGGGTATTAAAAATAAAAATACCTGATTCTGTAGCAAGCCAAAATTCATTGTCCGAATATTTTTTTATGTCACGGACATACACCGTTGTTTTATCCGGGTTTAATGTAAGTAAATCGGTATAAGTGGATGTGGCAATATCAAATCGCTTTAAGCCCTGGTTGGTAGTGCCGGCGAAGATTGCTCCTTTTCCTGCGGGATAAATTTTTATTACTGCGTATGCGGAAGCTTTTGGTGAATGTGAAAAAAGACTAAAACTTTTGAAGGTTTCGGTGGCTTCATCAAACCGATGTAAAAAGCCATTTGGAGTACAGGCCCAGATATCGCCTTCCTCCGAAAGACAAAGAGAACTGGCTTCAAAAAATGTTGAGGTGAGAAATATCCGTATCTTTTTAGTATTAAAATTATAGCGGCAAACTGTAAGCCTTGATATAAACCAAAGTTGCCCGTATTTATCCATTTGTATGGCATTGATCTCAGGGAAGGTCTCCAGGAACCTTACCATCCGTTCTTTCTGCCGGTCAAAAGTATATAGGCCTTTTTGACAACCCACCCACAACCTGTTTTTTTTATCCACCATCAGGCAACCAATCAAATTGGTTTCTAATGTATGGCCATCATCATTCATGTTGAACACTTTGAAATGATAGCCATCAAAACGGTTTACACCATCCTTGGTTCCAAACCAAAGAAAGCCGCTGCTGTCTTGTATGCTGCAATACACTGTGTTGTTTGAAAGCCCGCTTTCCACAGTGTAGTTCCGGAAGAAATAAGATTGAGCCCGTGATGTTGCAGAACAAATTAAAAGCAAGCCAGCCATCGCCACAAATAGAATGATATGTAATTTATTTTTCAAACCCTAATACGAAGTTGAAGGAATTTTGTTAAGCAAAGCAAGTAAGTGCCGCATGTAAATATCAAAAAAAATTAAGCAATCCCTCAAAAAAATAAAATGAAACAATTTGTAAAAATTTTGATACGCAGGGAATGGCTGCTTAAAAAGTTATGGATTTATTTTACAGTGTAATTTACAATCGGATGTATTTAAGCCGGTAGATTATACAAGCGATTGTGATATTTTTTAACAGGCTAATTTTTGCTATATGATGCGCCCCATAATTTTTAGTCACCCTATATTGCATTTCCTGCAATCCGGATACTGCAAAAACACCAGTTTCACTTTTTTTATTTTTTATTGTCTTTCATTGTCCGCCGTTATTTTAACTGGGTAAATGCACTAAAACTATTTAATTAATAGGCTGGCCATTACGGTCAATACAACAGACAAAAAAAAATTCCTTCTTAAACTTCTTATACCAATGAATATAACTGCACATTTCAAAACTAAAAACTGCATACAATGAAAAAGAAAGAATGGTTGCTAAAATTATTAACCTTTACCGTTGTGGCCATGCTGCTTTGTACAAATGTTTTTGCACAGCAGGCAATTAACGGTACGCTAAAATCAGCCTCCGGAGAGCCGCTTTCCGGCGCCACTGTTACCGTTAAAGGAACAACAAAATTTGTAGTGGCAGATTCCAAAGGCCTGTTCAGCATCGATGCGCCCGCTGGCAGCACGCTTGTTATCAGCGCCATTGGTTATAAAACCCGGGAAATAATATCTGCCGGCGCAGCCATCAATGAGATACTCGATCTGACGGAAGGGTCATTAAATGAAGTAGTGGTGATCGGTTATCAAACTGTAAGAAAGAAAGATCTTACCGGTGCGGTAAGTATTATTAACCCTTCTACGGCTAACCGTAATATTTCCAATACCCTGGCCGAAAGTATCCAGGGGCTTACCCCTGGCGTTACGGTTAGAAATACCGGTGCACCAGGTGGTGCTGCTAAAATTGATATCCGTGGTGCAGGTACGTTTGCAGGCAATAATCCGCTTTATATCATTGATGGGATGTACACCGATGCTGCCCCGGATTTTAATCCACAGGATATAGAATCTATCCAGATTTTAAAAGATGCTTCTGCTGCAGCCATTTACGGAAGCCGTGCGGCCAATGGTGTAATCATTGTTACCACCAAAAAAGGAAGAAAAGGGCCATTGGTTATAAATGGCAGCATTAAGAGTGGCATACAAACTGTGAGCAACCAATACGATATGATGAATGCGGCTGAATATAAGGCTCTGGCCACCAATCTTTACCAGGCCGGCGGTTTACCTGTACCTACATCAATCTCAACAGATTTTGACCCAAAAATAGACACTGACTGGCAGAATGAATTTTTGCGCAGAGGGGCCATTGGCGAATACAACCTTGCTTTATCAGGGTCTTTATTTAAAAAGGTAAACTTTTATGTAAGCGGAAACCATTTTCAAAATAAAGGGCCTGTTATTGATAACTCCTTTTCACGTTCCGGTCTGCGGGTTAATACGGATACCAAAATTGGCCGGTTTACTATCGGGCAAAACGTATTGTTTAGCTGGACCAAAGAAGATCCTATCGCCTCAACTGGTGTTGGTGTAAATCCTTTTGTGGATATGATTACAATGCCACCGGTAGTAGCCTTGCAGGGTAGCCGTTACATGAGCCCGGAAAATCCTGAGGGTTGGGGTTTAGGATTAAACAATGCTTACCTGAGTACGCTTACAGCAAACGTGCCGGCGCTGCAATCTTTAGACCAGTTTGAGCAAAAGAATTTCAAGATCAGGGGCAATGCTTATCTCGATTTCCGCATTGCGGAAGGCCTGGTTTACCGCTTTAATGTTGGCCTGGAAAAAACGCTTGATAGAGGTGCAGGTACACGCCGCCCCGGTACAGTGCGCCAGGGAACGCCTTCTCCTAACAACAATAAACTATCTACATTCAGTAGCGAGGGAAAGTTTGAATCCAAACTGTTTGAGCATACTGTTAACTACGATAAAAGTTTTGGTAATCATAAAGTATCTGCTGTGGTGGGGTTCAGCAATCAAACGTTTGACCATCCAATTTTTCGTTTTACAACCATTGAAGGCAGCCCTACATCCGAAGACCCCTATACCAACCGGTGGAATAACATTGGGCTGTTGGGAAGGGTAAATTACACGTACAACGATAAGTATCTAACCAGTGTTACTTTCCGCAGGGATGGCAGTTCTCTCTTTAGTAAAAATAACCGTTGGGGAAATTTCCCGTCTGCTTCCGTGGCCTGGAGAATTTCTAAAGAAAAATTCTGGAATGTAGAAGCTGTGAATGAATTAAAATTACGAGCCTCTTATGGCAGTTTGGGTAACTCTGAGTTTTTACAACCATGGTTGTATTATGCACAGATTAATCC